>CAZDYB010000408.1:0-4613 GCA_964509045.1 uncultured Akkermansia sp. | reverse complement strand
CGATGGGCAATCCGATCCCGCCTCGGGTGACGATGACGACCTTGGTATTGAGCAACCGGGCGACGGTGGCGTTGGAGAGGTCGAACACGGAGCCGACACCGGCATGACCGGTTCCCTCGATGAGGACGAACTGCTTCTCCCAGGCAACACGGTCAAAGGCCTTGTGGATGCGCTTGATCAGCGAATCAAGATTGGCGTTCTGCAGATAGCGGCGCGTGAAATCGGGCTCGACGGCGATGGGCGACATGTCGACCAGCGGACAGTTCAACCGAAAGACGCGGTCCATCAGGACCGAATCCTCGTCGATCTTCTGTTCATCAATCTCAACAAAGCGTTGCCCCACCGGCTTGATGTATCCGACCCGGCCGTACCGCGCCTCCAGCGCTGCCAACAGTCCGAGTGAAGTCGTGGTCTTGCCGTCGTTCTGGCGGGTGGCCGCCACGAAGACCCGGGGGGTAATGGTGTTCAGCAGCATGGCTTGATGTCCTTCAGAGTTCGCCAGGCAGATGTTCACCCGCCCCGGGATACAACCGCTGATACTCAATGCTCTGCAACCCGATGATCGCAGCGACCCCGAGGATGTCGTGCGCGTTGGATCCGCGCGATACGTCCGCCGCCGGACGATCCAACCCCAGCAGGATCTGCCCGTAGGCATTGGCCCGTGCAATGTGCTGGATGAGCTTCGACGCAATGTTGCCCGAGTTGAGGTCGGGGAAGATCAATACGTTGGCCCGACCCGCCACCTTCGAGTCCGGCAACTTGCGCGCCGCAATCTCCGGGATCAGCGCCGCGTCCACCTGCAATTCCCCGTCGAAATCCGCCTCGAACAGTTCTTCCGCCGCCATCTGCTGCGCCAAAGCCGTCGCTGCCTTCACCTTGAGCACCGACGGTTGGGTCGAAATCCCACGGGTCGAATACGACAGGAACGCCACCTTGGGCTTCGTCCCCAGGATTTGCCGGGCCAACCGCGCCGTGGACATCCCGATGTCCGCCAACTGCTCCACCGTCGGATCCGGAATCACACCGCAATCCCCCAGAAACAACACTCCCCGTTCCCCGAATCGCGAATCTTCCACCTCCATCACCATGCACGACGACGCCGTCGTGGTCTTGGGTGCCACCTTGATGATCTGGAACAACGGGCGCAGCACCGACCCAGATATCTCATTCGTGCCCGATACCATCCCGTCCGCCTGCCGCATCCCCACCATCATCGCCCCAAAATAGTTGGGCTTGATCATCGCCTCGCGGGCCTCCGCTTCCTGGATGCCCTTCGACCGACGCAACATCTCGAATCGGCGCACGAACGAATCCAGGTCCGGACTTTCCTGAGGGTGGATGATCCGGATTCCTTCCAGCGAAACGTTCAAGGCCGCAGCCGCCTCCTTTACCGCCGCACGCTCACCCAACAGGATGGGCACCCCAAGCCGAAGCGAATGGAACTGCCGTGCCGCCTGGAGCACCCGCGGCTCGGTCCCTTCCGGAAACACGATCCGCTTCGGGTGACGCTGCAACTTCTCGATGACACCGCCGATGAACCGCATGGATGGTTGAAATACCACCCCCACCCCACGGCCGGCGAGGCTCTTCACAGTCCCACCCAACGATACCAGGCTCCCCCATCCGGCGGGTTCACATCCTCAAATCCAATCGGCATCTCCCCCACCCGCACCTCCCTCACCGCCTCCCAATGCCTCAAGTCCTCACTCCGCTCCACCCGCCCAATCGCCTCCCGATCCGATACCAACCAGAATCTCACCCCTCCCTCCACCCGTTCAATCTGCGACAACTCCACCCGCAATCCCGGCGTCGTCCCGAACAACTCCAACTCCATCTGCACGCATTCCCCGGAAATTCCCCCCACCAGATCCGCCAATCGGACCGTCCATGAACCCGTACCGGCTTCCCCCCAGCACGCCATCGTGGTGAATCGATGCTGCAATCCGGCCGCCGAATCCCCGTGCGGCGACCAAAGCCGGCTCACCGTTCCCGCCGGTGAGATCAATTCGATCTGCAACTCCCCCCGGGACCCGTGACGGATGTCCACCGTCAAGCGCACCTGTTCCACCCGCAATCCCCCCTCCATCTCCAAAACCACCGATTCACCTCCCGGATCCCCGTCCGGTATCGCCAACGGTTGCCGCGGCACCCACTTCCTCGTCGCTGTCTGCATCGGCCCCAGGTTCATCCACGTCCGGGACCATTCCACCGCTGCCCCAGCGTCCACCCGCCCGGCACCATAATCCTCGTTGAACCGCAGCCCGGCTCCGTTGGTGAACCAACCCGGATGACCGGGATCAGTCATCGCCGAAGACCTCATCAGGATCTCCTTCAGATCCCGCCAGCCCAACCCGGGATTCGCCTCCAGCATCATTGCCGCCACTCCCGCCACCACCGGCGCCGCGGCCGATGTCCCATTGAAATTCGCCGTGAAACCGCGATCCGACACGTCCTCATCCAGTCCCACCCGATTGTATCCACGTTCCCCCAACAGATCCGTTGTCCACGTTCCTGCCAACCGGACCGCATCCCGTCCCGCAGGTGCCGATACCGCCAGGCATGCGCCCGGTTCACTGTACCCACATCGCTCGCCCCGATCCGTCAGGGCACCCACGGCAACCACATGGATCGAGTTGGCGTACCCGTCATGATTGACGTTGTCCTCCAATTCGCCCCCGTTTCCCGCCGCCCACACATACAGGATCCCCAATCCATTCCTCCCCTCCCGAACCCCCAGATCCCGGGCCGCCTCCGCCAACTCGCCCGGCATCGTCACCGTCAACCCGTCATCATCCGGTCCCCACGAATTGTTCGAGATCGCCACTTCCCCAATCCGATGCCCCAATGCAAATGCCTCCCGGACATCCGACAACTCACGCTCGATGGCCCGGATCGGAACCATCTCCGAACCCCACGCCACTCC
Source organism: uncultured Akkermansia sp. (assembly GCA_964509045.1). Lineage (GTDB taxonomy): Bacteria > Verrucomicrobiota > Verrucomicrobiia > Limisphaerales > UBA9464 > UBA6176. Next base: position 1,690 of record CAZDYB010000408.1, on the reverse strand, counting down.
TGCGATTCCCAACAGATTGTCTGCCACTGCACCCAGGATTCCCGCCACCGCCGTCCCATGCGCATCCGCCCGCGGCCAACCGTCCGGCGCAATTCCCGCAATTCCCTCCGCCGACGGATCCGCGTCCTCATCCCGGTAATCCCATCCCAGTTCCACCCGCAGATTCCCCGCCAGATCCGGATGCTCCAGCTCAAATCCATCGTCCACCACCGCCACCCGAACCCCCCTGCCTGCATAACCCGCTGTCCACGCCCGAAACACCCCGGCATCGGCCCCCGACACCCCTCCGGTCTGACCGGTGTTCTCCAGATTCCATTGACGATGCAGTTCCGGATCATTGGGGACCACGCGCAAACTCCGCCTCGCCGTCCGCACCGCCCACGCCCGCCGCACCCCGGGCATTCCTCCCAGACGCTGGACCAAAGTGAGTACCCGATCCGTTCCACCAGGCTCATGGAACAGCCGGACCCGGTCCGAACCTGGAACAGTCCGGATCCGGTCCATCCCCACGTCCCGTCGCAAACCCTCCCAATCCATCTCCGGCCCCCCATCGACCGCCACCCAGGGCGTCAACCCGCCCTTGTCCGGTCGGACCACCGCCTGTGTCCCAACCGGACCCTTCAAATTGGGGACAGGCTCCATCCCCATGGCCCCCAATCCGAAGAGGAACCCCACTGCAACAGCACCAATGCCCCTCTGAATTGACCCGTTCCACTCCGCTGGCTCGCCGCGTCGCAGGACGGGAAGTCCCGGTTCGATCACTGTCATCCGTCGATTCATTCCACGGTTCAGCACCTCAATGGACCCCGGTCGCAGCGATCGCACCCGGCAATCCCAACGCGCTCCGGACCTGACGCACCCCCAACACCAGACTCATCAGTTTGCGTCGCGCCGCCCATCGCGCCGTCTGGCTCAGGCCGCAATCCGGCGCCAGTACCAACCGCTCCGGACGCACCCACTCAAGACACCGCATCACCCGCCGCGCTATCTCGTCCGGCGTCTCGATGTGATAGCTCTTTACGTCCACCACTCCCACCGCCACGTCGCACCGCTCCGCAATCCGCTGGATCAATTCCAACTCGGCAAACTCGCGACTCGCCATCTCCACGTGCATTTCGTCACAGGCGAAATCCAGGAAGTCCGGGAACATCGGCGCGATCTGCCGCGGCCCCACCGCCCGCGCCTTGTAATTGCCAAAACACAGGTGGGTACACACCCGCGTCCGCCCTTTCACGGTCTCGACCGTCCGGTTGAAGAGATCCACAAATCGCCGGGTATCCTCCCGATGCGCATAGCAACTCATCGAAGGTTCATCGACCGAGATCTCGCGACATCCCACCGCCACCAACCGTTCGAGCTCAAACCGGACGATCGGCAACAACGCTTCGGCCAGTGCCCATCGATCCGGATAACCCAATCCGGCATTGGGAATCAGACGACCGCTCAGGGTGTACGGCCCCGGAACCGACGCCTTCAACGTCACACCCAACCCGGGATGCCCGGCCAACATCACCTGACGCAACCGCTCGAACTCTTCCACTGCGCCCAATCCCCGCGGTGCCTTCAAGGGCCCCACCACCGCATGACGCCCACGCTGGTCATGCGCCGGGGGGCCGAATCGGCGCGGGGACTCCGATTCCAGGCTGATCCCCTCGATATACCCATAGAACGACAGGTTGAAATCCAACCG
>CAZDYB010000407.1:0-4622 GCA_964509045.1 uncultured Akkermansia sp. | reverse complement strand
GCGTCGCCCAGATGGATCGAAGGGGAAATCCACCGCATGGGGTCTCCACGCCTCACCTGCCCTTGCGTGCTGCGATCATCGCACGACGCATCTCCCGGTCGGCTTCGCGCTCCTTGAGTGACTCCCGTTTGTCACTGAAATCCTTGCCCCGCCCCACTGCCAACCGGACTTTCACCCGGTGCCCCTTCCAGTAAAAGGCGAGCGGCACGATGGCGTGACCCTTGATGTTCGACAACCCCTCCAGACGCCGGATCTCACTCTTGTGAAGCAGCAGTCGGCGCGGGGTCTTTGGAACGTGGTTGTAGACGTTCCCATGGGAATACTCGTCGATGTGGGCGTTGTGCAACCACACCTGCCCCCGCTCCACACGAGCAAAGGCATCCGATATCTGCCCCTTCCCGGCTCGGAGCGATTTGACCTCGGTACCGCGAAGGGCCAGACCGGCTTCGACGGTCTCCAGGATTTCATATTCCCGGCGGGCCTTCGCGTTCTGAAGTATGTCGGTCATAAACAACCGACCGGAGACCGACCAAAAGGGTCGCGTCTCCGGTCCTTGACCATTCCTGTCACCGGGCCGGGACTTTGGTCCAAACCCAGTCGCCGGACATCAATCAAGCACTTCCGGCGACTTCAACTCGAAGCCGATCTTTCCCTCAATGATCTCCATCAGGGCAATGTCTGCCGCCCCGGCGGTCACCGGTGCATCCACCAAAGGCCGACTGGCCCCGCCGCCACCATTCAACTGGCGCACCCGGCGGGACACGACGTTCACCAGAACATGGGGATTACCCACCTTCTCCAGAGCCAACTTCGTCAATTCCGAGTTCATTCCAAAACTGTCCTTAACAGGCCTGCCATACTAGCCAGCCCCCAGAACCGCAAGCAACGGCATTCTCAGGGTCCCGAGCGCAGCCGTCGGGATGAAGTGCCGTTGATTTCAGGGTTGGGGATGGGGATGTGGCCAAAGCCCCCGGCTCCTTGGCGAGACGGATCACCCGCACACCCGACGCGATGGTGAACCCAGCGTGCCGACCGTGTTCAATGCGCCTGGAGATTCCCGCAGTCCAGGATACCTCGCGTTCGCCGGGACGCGGCAGGCAATGCGCTGACGGTTGCGACGGAGGGAACGGTGGGAGGGCGGCTCTTCGGCCAGGGCAGGTCCCATCCGGTCATCCATGCCTCATTCCAACTTCATGCGGACGCGCTGCCCCAGGCAACCAGGTCGCCCAATCAAACCGTGACCGCTTCCCTCCCAAGGAGGATCAGTCGACCCAATTGACTTCGGAACGTTCCATCAGAAGGTACACGGTCTTAGGGAATTCCCAGGCACAACAACGAGAATCAATGAGCGAGATCATCAAGGAGATCCGGGAAAGATCGGATCAGGAAGCCGGACCTGGCGGCAAAATCCCGGCGGGCCTGCTGAAGGAATCGGTTTACGGGATCAACCTGAACGCCGACACCCTCGACGGAAACATCTCCGCGGACGGCACCCTGCTGGTATTCCTCCGACACTTCGGGTGCATCTTCTGCCGGGAGATGGTGGCCGACCTCAGGCAGCATGCGTCGGCAGAGGGTGAGAGGGACCGCATCCTTTTCTTCTTTCAGGGCACCGTTCCAGAGGGTCGGGAGTTTTTCACCGAGCATTGGTCTTCGGCACGGGCCATTGCGGACCGGCCTCTCCGTTTCTATCAGGGTTTCGGCATTCCCAAGGGATCCATGGCCCAGATCTATGGACCCCAAGTCTGGCGCAAGGGTATGCAAGCCTTCGGCCGTGGTCATCGCCCAGGCCTGGTTCAAGGAAATGTCCGCCAGATGCCCGGCTTCATGTGGGTCAAGGAAGGTCGGATCCTCTGGAGACACGACTTCGAGCACGCGGGTGACAACCCCAACCTCTCCAGCCTCCCCTTCCTCTCCCGGTCAGTTTAGCCCCATTGCAGGCCCGGTTGTCGAAGCGCCTTGAGCGCCTCCACCACACCCATGCCGCCTCGCGCCTCGGCGGCCAACCCTTCCGCCCGCTTCCGCCAGAAGTCCGCTTCGGCCGGCGGAGGCATGTAAGGTTTGCCGTGGGGAACCGCCTGCCCCACCAGCAACGCGAGATAACCATCCATGCCAAACGAGTTTGATGGATGCACCAAGGCTGCACCCGCAACCACCGACGGGCCGTTCTCACGATAGAAATCCACGATGTCGGATGCACCGTGCAAGGCCGTCTCGGTACGGCATCGGCGCCAGAACGGGGTGTCGAGGCGGGTGTTGAACATGTAATGCACCGCCAGGAAGTTCCTGATGTCATCCCACTGGGACCCATTGTACCGGTTATAGAGCCGGACCATGGTCTCGGTGGGTTCACACAGACTGTCCGCAAGCGAATCGGCCAGCGAACTGGCTTCCACACAGATCACCTGCAGCGCCGTCGCCTCCAGGGGTTCGACAAACCCCGCCGAATTCCCCATCGCCACCACGTTCCCGATCCAACTCCGCGCATATCGGCCCGAACGGAACTTCACCACCCGGGTCCGATCCTGCGGTATCTTCGGATTCTTCCGCACCAACTCCTCGCGGGCTGCATCGTCGGAGATATGGGCTGAGGCATAGACATAGCCGCGATTGATGAAATGCTCGTGCTCGATCTGCCAGGCCCAACCGGAGTCCATTGTCTCCGCAGTCGTGTAGGGATGCACCGGTTCGTTGGAACGCTGCCATCCGCCAATCACCGCCCGGTCACAGAACAGGGAGTCGGTATAGTCCACATAGGGCTCCTCCAACACCCCACCCAGCAACTCGGACCGGAAACCGGACGCATCGATGTAGAGGTCGGCCGTGTAGCGCGTGCCATCGGCCCCGATCAATGCCGCAATCCCTGCCCCACCCTTTTCCGCCTGCACGGTTGTATCAGTGATCATCACGCCGCTGGCGCTGCACTGGTTCTCCAGCCAGCGGACCAGCTTGATGTTCTCGATGTGGAACGCGTGATTGTTGTGGAACCGGGGCAATCCGTTGGGCTGACGTGGAAAGGCCCGGTCCTGTGCCATATAGGCGGAGGCGTGGCCCAGCCATGGGATGTCGTCCTGATAGTAGAACCCATTGTTCCGGGACAACTCCGGCAGACGCTTTTGGAACTCAAAGGCAAAGCTGTAGAAGAAATGCGGTCGTGGTCCCCAGATGAACTTGATCCCCAGTTTCCAGGTTGGCTCCGCCTGGGCATAGAAATCCTGCGGCTTGAGCTTGAGGTACTCGAAGAAATGCCGGGGGAATGTCGCCGTCGTCCCCTCGCCCACTCCTATGATCCCGATGTCCGGACTTCTCAGGACGCGGATCGTCAGGTGCGGCAACTTTCGCCTGAGGGTCAAAGCCGCGATCAGGCCGGCGCTGCCCCCACCCAAAACCAGTATCGATGCAACCTTCATGCGTACCCACCTATAGTGAAGCGGCGAAGGCCGTTCCCACAAGAAGCAGGAACAACCTCCGCCGCCCGGACAATCAGGTCAGGATCAATGCGACAACACGTCAGGGCCGGACCAACCGATAGAACCGGTCTGTCAACCCGGACACTCCCTCGACCTGAAACTCGGATCCGGTCAGACCGCTGGCAACCGGCGCCCAGCCACCGCTGATGCTGGACGATCCCTCGAGGTTGTAGGCACCTGCGACCGGCGCCTCCCACTGGAGGGTCAACCGGTTCGCCGCTGGATCGAACAACACTCCGGTGAACTCCGGCGGCAACAGGGGCGGCGCATAGGTCGGCGCCTCGGTCGCGTACAGAGCGCTGATCTCCGCCGCTGTCATTGGGGCGTCCAACACCCGCAACCGGGCCACACTCAACGACCCCCGCAATCCTGCAGTCGCTCCGCCCGCGGCGTCGGTCTGCGCCGCAAGGCGGAAGATCAACGGTCGGCCTCCGTCGGGCAGGTTGTCATTCGAATGGGTCGACAACGGCCCCGGCATCAACCTCTCGGTGGCAACCTGTCCATCGGCGTACACCGTGCCGGTGGTGGTCAACGGATCATAGGTATAAGCCACATGGGTCCACCGCCCCACATGCACATTGTTGTTCCAACCGATGTCGTAGGCTCCCCATTGGCCAACCGCACCAAAGGTGCCGTTCGAGCCATGGTTGAACGAGTTGTTCGAGCCATCCGGACCACCGCGACGTCCCCAACTGAAGATCGTCTCCTCCCCGGCAGCCTCCGGATTGAAAATCCAGGCATCCACCGTCCGCGGCGAATCCATGGTGATGAACAACGGAACCACCGGGCCATCCATGTGTCCGGCGCCATCGAAGGTCACGCCTTTCACCCCCGCAACGGTCTCCACCACACCTCCAACCGGCCCAGCCCTGAAGTTGCCACCCAGACCACCCGAATTCGGCCAGGCCACCAACGGCCCCGAAGCGAGGTCCGATGCCCGCAGATCGACCAGTGTACCCACCCGTCCCGGAGCCGGCACGCTCGATGCAGATGCCGGGTTGGATTCCCGCAACACCTCCTGACCATCCAGCACTCCGTCACCATCCGTGTCCGGATTCAGGGGATCGGTGGTGGTCTCGGCCCCATCGCCCAACCCATCCTGATCGGTGTCCGCCACCAACGGATTGGTCGGCGCCGCCACGCCATTCACCA
>CAZDYB010000406.1:0-4648 GCA_964509045.1 uncultured Akkermansia sp. | reverse complement strand
CGGCCCGGATGCATAGATCAACCCCGGACCCACCACCGCCGTTGTCACGATCCGATACCAGTCATCCCGCTTTTCGTAGAGCCGGGCGCGCCAGATCTCGGCTCCGTCCGCCTGGGCATGCACACTCACATGATCGCCACCCACCACCACCAACTGCTTCCCCGCAGGACCCGTCATCGGCATGGGCGTCGCATAGGATTCCTGGCTCTCCAAGGTTGAATCCGTCTTCCGGACATGGCGCCAAAGATCCTTCCCGGTCGCCGGATCCACACACAGGAGATAGGACTCCCGCTCCGGCTTGCCGTCATACAACGGGTAGTCCGGCGGCATCGGTGAACGCTGCAGCACCTGAAGATACAATCGACCCTCATGCAGCAGGGGCGAACTCCCGTAGATCCACATGACTGAAAACCGTCCCGATTCCTTCCCCAGATTCCGTTTCCACACCGGCCGGCCGTCCATGTCGAACGCCGCCAGATCCCCCGTCCCGAACAGCGTGATCACCAACTTGCCGTCCGTCACCGGCGAGGGCGCCGCCATGTTGTTCCTGCCCTTTTCCTTGTCCCCCAACCCCACCGTCCGACGCCATCGCTCGGCTCCCGTCCGCCGATCCAGGGCAATCAGTACCAGGCTGCCGGATTCATCCGGCGAGTTGATGAACACGTGATCCTCCCAGATCACCGGCGTCGCACCCGCCTTGCCCGGCACCGGGGCCGACCAAAGGATGTTTTCCTTGGTCAACGCACCCGGAAGGTTCCGCGCGGATACCGAGCCGTTGTGATTCGGCCCCCGCCATTGGGGCCAGTTTTCCCCCGCCACCAGGCCACCCGCCAAAGCCAGGCCCACCAACGTCGCCGTCCATGACATCGTCTTCATTGTGATGTCCATTGCTTACCCCGTTCCTCCAATCCCACGCCAGCCTTGTATTCTCACCGACGAAACCCAGCACGCTTCATCCCCCGTCGGATCACCGGCTCCTTCATCATCCGTTTCCACACCGATCCCGTCCGGTGATTCTCGATCATCAGCAGCATCGCCCCCTGATCGATCCCCAACACGTCCGTCGCCACCCAGTCCCGTCCCGGATTGAACGCGTCCCGATACCCGTATCGCGTCCACAACCGTTCACCCCAGTCCGCATGGATCCGACGCAACGTCGGAAGGCAGACTTCCGGCGCAAATGGCAACGATGCCCCCACCGCCGTCGGTGCAAGGGTCCCATCGTCGTTCTCTGCGGGCGGTGCCCCGCGCGCTCCATAGCCTCCCGGCCCATCACACGCGGTGATCCCCCACATCTCCCGCCCGTAGCCCGGATGCCGACGCGGGTTCTCAACGCAATAGGCCTGCTGGGCGAGTACTGCCCGACGCGAATTCTCGAAGTAGTCCAACCCTCGCTGACGGGTCGGCCCATCCTGCCAACCGCGGAAATCCACCCAGCAATGGGTGTACTGATGGCCAAACATCGGCGGGAAATCGAAGTACGACTGCCCATGATGACGGCTCCACAGATAGCCTCGGGTCCATCCGTCCCATGCCGATGCCGGCAGGGGCTTGCCCGCTGCCCCCAACCCCAACAGGTACAGGATCATCCCCTCGTTGTATCCCACCCAGCATCGCGCAATGAACCCACGCTCCGGATGCCATCCCATCGACAACACCGTCTCCCCGTCACACATCCATGACCAATCCACCCGCTCCACCATCGCCCGGGCCAATCCCCGGATCTCCCGTTCCACCGCTCCAACCCCATCAAAATAACGCGCTGCATCCAGCGCCCCAGCCAGGAACAAGGCGGTGTCGATCGACGACAACTCGCACTTCCACGCCCGGGTGGCCGTGTCCATCTCCAGGAAATGGTAGAACCATCCCCGATGCCCGATCACCCCATCCGCCTCAGGCCCCTGTCGCCCCCGCGCGAAGGTCCGCAGGGTCGTCACCACCCGCTCCGCCGCCTCTTCCCGGGTGGCATAGCCCCGATCCACTCCGATGCACCATGCGCTCAATCCAAAACCCACCGCGGCAATGCTGCACTTGGAACCAGGCGTCGACCGGTCCCGAACCAGCCCATTCTCCGGATTTGCCTCATGCCGGAAATACTGGAAGGCAGCTTCACTGATGGCCTCCAGCAAGGCTGCGTCGGAGGCAACCACCGGTGGAGGGACCGACTCCAACCCCTCCACCGACATCGGGGCAAGCAACAGCATCCAACCGCACAGAAGTGCAATCCAGGAAGCAATGGCGGGCATGTTGAAGAGCATCGGGTGCGGGCCCGGCAGGGGTCGAAACAAAAAAGGGGCCGCCCTTGCGGGCGGCCCCTGTGGAGTGCTTCAGCGGGTCTTAGTAGACGCGGCTGGACTCTTCTTCGACCACCGGCGTGAGCAGGCTGTCCTCATTGACGATCACCTTGAGGCGGTGATCACCGATCTCAACACCCTTGCCCGTGATCGTGTAGGTCACGCTCTGCTTGGGTGCGATCCGCGGGACGACCGGGAACTTCACGGTCTTGCCCTCGATCGTGCCACCCTGCGTGGAGATCGGGGTGATCTCCTTCAGGTACTGGGCGAGCGTGGTGACGTTCGTCAGATCCGCATTGCCCTGGTTGGTCAGGCGGATGGTGTAGACCGTGGTCTCGCCGACCAGGATCGGATCAGGATCGTCGACAACCTCGACGAGGATGGCCGACACACCGATCCAGGTGGTGCAGGCTTCCGCGTTCTCACGCAGACCCTGCGTGGTGTTCACACTGGCGACGTTGCACCAGCGACCGGACTGCGAGGAGGTCAGCACGACCGAGAACTCCTTGTTCTCGCCGGGCTTGAGGGCGCCCACGTTCCAGGTGGCGGTGTTGCCGGAAACCGTGGCACCCGGGGCGCTCACGATCTTGGTCTGCGGCGGGGCCGTGTCGGTGACCACCACGCCGGTCAACTCGGTGTCACCCGTGTTGGAAGCCACGATCTTGTAGGTGGCCTGCTTGTTCACGAACTGCTTCTCCGGCCCGGTCTTGACGAGCTTCAGCCCCGGCTTGACCACCGTGGTGCAGGCATCGTCCTGGACAGTTCCAGTGTTGCTGGCGGTCGCCACCGCCACGTTGCAATGACGGCCGCGCTCAGCAGCCTTCAACTTCACCGGGATCGTGCGGGACTGGCCGGGGGCAAGGTCACCCACGTTGAAGGTCTTCTCGCTCACGCCACCCAGACCGGCGGGATACTTGTCGGTGACCACGACGCCCTTGGCGACCGCAGTACCGGTGTTCTTGACCGTGATGTTGTAATCCACGTCGGCGCCAAGCTGGGCAACCTCAGGTCCCGTCTTCTCGATCGCCAACTGCGGGCGACCCACCACGGTCTGGGTGCAAACCCGGGGATCCGCCTTGAGGGTGGCGCAGTTCAAAAGCGTGCCCTCCTTGGTCGGCTTGACGGTCACCTTGAGCACCTTGCTCTCACCGGCATCCATGTTGCCCAGATTCCAGGTCAACTGATTGCCGCTGACGCTCGCCTGGGGCTCCGAACTGACCAGGGTGACGCCGTCCGGCAGGGTGTCCGTGACAACGACGTTGCCCGCACAACCAGTGGCTTTCGCCGTCAGTTCATAGGTGAAAGGTTCGTTCAGAACCGCTTCAGTCGGTGCGGTCTTCGAAAGAGTGACCGGACCCGCAACCGCCACGGTGGAACACGGGGCAGCCGAACGGGGAGCCGGTGCAGGCTTGGCCTGGGCCACTTCGATCACCGGAGCCGGTTCAGCCTTCGGCGATCCGCGGAAATAGGGGGAACGACCAGTATAATAGTCGCCAACCAAAACCTCGTAGTTGTTGCGGTTCCGGACCCGCATCTCGCGGTCGTTTTCCTGGGCCTGGACCACCGGGAGCGCCAGGGCGGCTACCACCGCCGCGAGCCCCAGCGACAAGCTGGAGTAGATACTTTTCTTCATGATCTTGCTATGGATGACTTGTTTCTATGGGTCGTAAGAGGAGTGATGTGCTTCGCCCTGATCAGGGCAACCGCTCGAGGAACGGCCCGAGGTCTACCCACGCCACCCCGCCAGACGCCCGGCAGAACGGCAGACGCGAACACACCTTCCGATACAAAACACTTGGTCCAAGTCTCATGGCGGGCACCCAAAGTCAAGCATGCCACCCGGATCCCACGCCCTTCGACAGCCCGAAATCTCCCATCCCCCCATCCTTGCACTCGCCCCTTCACCACCATTTCAAGGGACACAGCGTCCATGCCGTGTTCCCCCTTGGAAATTCCAGATCTCTCCAACAGGGTTTCTCGCCGGCTCCGGCCTCCATCATGCACTGTGAAATTGTCTCCATCGACAATCGCGAGGAACGCTCCCGCTTCATCGCCCGCCGATTCCTGCCTCTCATCCGTGGCAGGGTCCTCGACGTCGGTTGTGATCAGGCTCATCTCAAACGCCTTGTACCCGGACTGGATTATGTCGGCATCGATGTCGGCGGAACCCCGGACCGGGTGGTGAACCTCGAACAGGAGAGAATCCCCTTCGACGACCGATCGTTCGATTTTGTCCTGTGCTCCGATGTCCTGGAACACCTCGACAACCTGCATCAGACTTTCGGCGAACTCATCCGCGTCGCCCGGGGCCATGTCGTCGTCTCCCTCCCCAACAATTACGCCAATGCGCGACG
>CAZDYB010000405.1:0-4656 GCA_964509045.1 uncultured Akkermansia sp. | reverse complement strand
GACGAGGGGAAGCGGACCACGAAAAGCACGAAAGGACACGAAAGAGGGGCGCCCGGGAGCGCGGACATTCTTGTCTGCACAACGAGGGAGGGGATTGGGATGCGGAATGAATTCCGCGCTCCTGAGGGAGGGCATCGCGCGGATGGAATCGGAGGATTTGTGCTGGAGCGTGCGGGGTGGGATCCGTCTGCTTTGCCGCAAGCGATGCCACGGATCGAACTTCATACCGTCGTCCGAGCGCCAATTGAGGTCGTGTTCGATCTGTCGCGCAGCGTGGATCTCCATCAGTTGAGCCAGTCGCATCATGGCGAACGGGCGGTCGATGGAAGGACCTCGGGATTGATCGGGTTGGGTGAATCGGTGACGTGGGAGGCGGTGCATTTTGGGGTCCGGCAACGGCTGACGAGCCGCATCGAGGCAATGGATCGACCCCGGCATTTCCGGGATTCCATGGTTCGGGGAGCGTTCCGGCGATTTGATCACGATCACCATTTCGAGGGGTTGAAGCCGGGGGAGACGCGGATGACAGACGTGTTCGATTACACATCGCCCTGGGGGGGTTCTGGGGCGACTCGCGGATGGCCTGTTTCTCGAGGTGTACATGCGCAACCTGCTGGGCGAACGGAACCGGATGATTCGGGAGGTGGCGGAGTCGGGACGGTATCGGGAGTTGTTGGATGGCGTTTGATGGGGTGGAAGCTGGCGTTGGAGTGGGATGGAATGCGACGGTGTGGCCCTTGTCTTCGTCATCCAAGAGTGGGAGCGCCGGTGTGGGCGTTGGGGAGGGAAGGGTTCAACGGCCCACCTGTCTGCGGTGTCGACGGCCGGTGTCGGCCTGTTGGTGTGGGGAGTTGATCCCGGTGGAGTCAAAGACGCGGGTGGTGTTCCTGCAACATACGCGGGAGTCGCGGGTGGCGATCGGCACGGCGCGCATAGCGCACGTGGGCCTGGCCGGGAGCGAGTTGCATGAGGGGATCGATTTCAGCGGGAACGGGCGGGTCCAGGATTTGGTGGGAAGACCGGGCACGGCGTTGCTGTTTCCCGGCCCCGGTGCGATTCCGCCGGATGCGCTCACGTGCCCGCCGGAAACGCTTCTGGTGATCGATGGAACCTGGCCACAGGCGAGGAAACTGCTCGCGGTGAATCCCGTGCTGGGAACCCTGCCCCGAATCGGTTTCATGCCGCGTCGACCCGGGAACTATCGGATCCGACGTGAACCGGCGCGGCATTGTGTGGCCACGGTGGAGGCGGTGGTGGAGGTGTTGGCGGCGTTTGAACGGGATGAAGCCCGGTTCGCCCCGCTGTTGCGCGCGTTTGAATCGATGGTGGACCGGCAGATCGCCGCGGTGAGCACCCGGGTTGGCCCGCCGCGACGTCGGATGAAGCGGGCGGGGCCGTGGTGGAAGGCGGGAGGGATTCCGGATCTGGATGGGTTGTGGCTGGACCTGGTCGCCATTGCGGCGGAGGCCAATGCGCATCACCGGAGCAGTGTTGTTCAGGGTGCGCCTGAGTTGGTCCAACTGGCGGCGGTGAGGCTGGCGACGGGCGAACGGTTCCATGCGTTTGTGGCGCCGCGCCGGCCGTTGGCGCCGTATGCGGCGGAACATCTGGAGGTGGCCCCGGAACAACTGCTGGGCGGGGTGGGCATGGATGTCGCGCTGCGGGAGTGGCAGGAGTTTGTCAGGCCGGACGACCGGTTGGTGGGCTGGGGCAGGTTCAGTTGGGAATTGCTCGCCCAGGAAGGTTGGCATCCTGAGCGGGTCCCGATCGATATCCGCTCCGTGGCGGCGCATCGATTCAAGCGGCGTCCGGGTTCGGCCGTGGCGGCGGCGGATGCGTTGGGCGGGACCGTGGATGGTGCGATGTGGGTGCCCGGCCGGGCCGGGCGTACGTTGAGGGCGGTCGAGATCATCACCGGGAAGTTGCGGGGGGAGATCCGGATCGGGCGCAGTGGGGGATGAGGACCTGTGGGGTCGACTTCTTCATCCGGCAGCGGTCGCTGCAATACTTCACGTCGTCCCAGACCCGTTCCCACTTCTTGCGCCAGGTGAAGGGGCGTCCGCAGGTGACGCAGGGTTTCTCGGGCAGGTGCTGTTTCTTCACTCCCTTCATGGCTGGGGCGTTGGGCTTTGGGGTGGGGATGATGTGGGTTCACCCCGATCGCGGAGCGAATCCAGATAGGCGTTCTTGGGTGCGGGTCTGGGAGGGCGGTTTTCGCTGCGCAGCATCTTCTCCACACGTGCGTCGCTGGTGGCGATCAGGTCGGCGATGAGCGGGGCTTCGGGCAGGTTCTTCCAGTACTTCTTCGGCATCTCGGACTGCATCGCGCACACCTTGAGTCGGGCGGGATTGAAGATGCTGCGATAGTAGGTGCGCCACAGGTCGTCGAGAGCGTCGTCATCCGGGGCCGCGCTGCGTGGGACGCCGGGGGTGAAATGCAGTGTATGTCCATCCCAATGGGCGCATTCGTGCGGGGTGAGGATGGACCAATCCATGCCGGCGAAACGTCTTTCAAAAAAGGGTGCGGCGAGTTGGACGATGCGGTGCCCGGGCTCGAACCATGCGACGAACTGTTCGCGTCCGGTGATCCCGTCTGTTCCCACGAGGCGGAATCGGACGAACGCATGCATCTTGTGGATGTCACGACCGATGGCCTTGTTCCACTGTTGGAGTTGACGCACATCGTGGTCGGTTGCCATGGCGAGAAGATGCCGTTCCCCACCGTGGGTCAGACGCCAGAGCACGCGGTAGAGCGTTCCCCAGCGGCGTGGGTCATTGTGGGCGGCAATGCTGCGGGCGAGGTCGAGGAATGCGGGTGGAACCTTCGGCGCGGCAGTGCGCGGGGACGTCTCTTTGGCGATGGTGAAAAGCCCCGGTTCCAGGGCGTCGTCCGACCACAGCACTTCGTCGGGACGAATGCCGAGGGCGAGCAGTCCTCTGGCATGGTCGCGCCAGGATTCGAAGCAGGGTTGGATGACGACGTTGCGCATGGCTAGAGCTCGCCGGAGCGCACCGACACGAGATCACCGGTGCTGGGTGGAGGCGGGGAGAAATCCAGTTCAGTCTGGCGCGGTGGTGGAAGGAAGCGGGCGCGCAAGGCTTCATCATCGAGCCCGAGTCGTGCTGGTGTGTGGTCTGCGGCGATGATGAACGGCAGCACTTTCTTCATGGGCAGACGCAGTCGCAACAGGTCTGCGATCCGCAACCGGGTGAAGCGTCGGGCGCTGAGGATCCGTTCGACATTGCGCACGCCGAGCCCGGGCACGCGGAGCAGGATTTCACGGGATGCCCTGTTGATGTCGGCGGGAAAAATGGCGCGGTTGCGCAATGCCCAGGCGAGTTTGGGATCGAGGTCGAGGTCGAGGTTCGGCGCGGTGACGGAGGTGATTTCGTCCACCTTGAATCCGTAGAAACGCAGCAACCAATCCGCCTGGTAGAGGCGGTGTTCGCGAACCAGCGGCGGCGGCTTGATGGGCAGCAGGGCGGACGGTTCGGGGATCGGACTGAAGCCTGAGTAATACACGCGACGCAGCCGGTAATCGCTGTAGAGGACATCCGCGCGATGCAGGATGACGGCGTCGGTCGAATCATCGGCGCCGACGAGCATCTGAGTGCTTTGCCCTGTGGCGAAAGGAGGTGGCTTGGGAGTGTTGGTCTTGAGCCTTTCAGCGTGGCGTTCGTCGATCTTCCCGCGGATGTGCCGCATGGCGTCCTGGGTGCGCGCGAGGTTCTTTTCCGGGGCGAGCCTTGTCAGTCCCTGCTGGGTGGGCAGTTCGATGTTGATGCTGATGCGGTCCGCGTGGCGTCCGGCCATCTCAATGAGTGCGGGGGAGGCTTCGGGAATGGTCTTGAGATGGATGTAGCCGCGGAAATGGTGTTCCTCGCGCAGTTTGCGTGCGACTTCGACGACCAGTTCCATCGTGTAATCCGCGCTGCGGATGATGCCGCTGCTGAGGAAGAGACCCTCGATGTAGTTGCGCTTGTAGAAGTCGAGGGTGAGCCGGACCACTTCATCCGGGGTGAAACGTGCGCGCTGCACATTGCTCGAGCGGCGGTTGATGCAGTAGTGGCAGTCGTAGAGGCACGCGTTGGTGAGCAACACCTTCAACAGGGAGATGCAGCGGCCGTCCGGCGCGTAGGAATGGCAGATGCCCGCGCCACCGGTCGAGCCCACGCCTTTTCCATCGCGTGAATCCTTGCGCGCAGCACCGCTGCTCGCGCAGGAGGCATCGTACTTTGCCGCGTCGGCAAGGATTTCGAGTTTGTCTTGGAGATCCATTGGTTCCGGAAACCGAACGGCGTTTCACGCACGTTCGGGAAGTGAGATGAGGGTGTTGACCCCACGCGACACCGAGCCTGCGGTGGCATCGAACCCATGCATCATGCGCCTGATCGGCCTGCCTTCGACTGCTAACGTGGAACTGGCTTTCCGCAAAAGGCGAACTTTCCTTCCGGGGAATGGGGCGGGGCGAGTACGAAAGGCGAGCGGATTTCGAGTCCTGCCATCGCACGCGTAGGCGTACTCGAAAGTGCAGGGGAAGGGGATTGAATGGAGTCCCGGTACCTCGCCGGTTACGGGCGCATGGGGATGTATCAGTTGGGCCCCGCCGGCCCGAAGGGTCGGAAGATCAGAGCCCGGGGCTGAGGGAGTTCGAC
>CAZDYB010000404.1:0-4659 GCA_964509045.1 uncultured Akkermansia sp. | reverse complement strand
TCCGTCAACTCCCGCACCGCCTGTTCCAGCAACCCTCCCACCGTGGAACATTCATCGTCCTCTCCCGACCCAGCCGCCCGATCGTCCAACCCGTCAGGTCCAACTGCCCCGACAAACTCCACACGACAGATCCCAGCGGGAACTGCAGCGATGCGGATCCTTCCCAATGGACCCAACATGCTGGTTTCCCCCGCGACATTCGAGGACAGGCATTCCAATTGCGGCTTCGGAACAGGCATCAGGCAAGTGTAAGCGGACGACGGATCCGGGAGCCACCGTTTCAACTCGGGTCGCCTGACCCGGCAAGATGGCAGACGGGGTCCGCCCTGGAACATCCATCGCTCCATCCAAGGCCGGCATCCTTCGATCTGTGGGATGTCAAATTTGGGTTGCGGGAGACAGACGGGGTTGGGTACTGCTGACCCTTCAAACCAAAATCACATGAAGCATTTCGTGCTCGTCGCAGCTGCAGCAACTGTCGTTTCCAGCCCGGTTCTCGCCCAGGAAAACACGGGATGGCAGACCTCGGCCGGAGTCAATGTTGCCATCAACCAAGGCAACTCCGACACATTGCTCGCAGGCGCCAACATCCTGACCCTCAAGAAATGGGACAAGAATGAGTTCACCGCCGGTGCAGACGGTGTCTACGGCAACAACAAGGACCTGAACACCGGTGACCGGGTCACCACCGCCCAGAACTACGGGGCGTTCCTCCAATACAATCGCCTCGTCAGTGACCGCCTCTACTTCCTCGGCCGCGCCGATGCCCGACAGGATCGGGTCGCCGACATCAAGTACCGCGTCACCCTGAGCCCGGGCGCCGGTTATTACGTCATCAAGAACGAGCGCACCACCCTGGCTTTCGAAGCCGGCCCCGGCCTCGTCCTCGAACAGTTCGAGGACGGCCCGTCGACCAAGTACTTCACCGTCCGGATCGGCGAGAAGTTCACCCACAAGTTCAATGACAAGGTCCGACTCATGCAGGAAGCCGACTTCACCCCGAAGGTTGACCAATGGGAAAACTACGTGCTCAACGCCCAGGCAACCCTTGAGGCGGATCTGACGACGAAACTGGCCGTCCGCCTCACCGTCCAGGACACCTACCGCAGCGAACCGGCACCCGGCCGCAAATCAAACGATCTTCGTATCCTGGCGGGTATCGCCTACAAGTTCTGAGTCTCCGTCGCCCACAACCCACACAACAGAAGATCGATCAGGAAAACCGTTGACGAAATCGTCGCACTCCAGCTAGAAACCTCGGCAGTTCTGAGTCAGCGCAACTGAAAGTCATCATGAAATTGAACAAGTCTCTCATCGCGGTCGCCGCGATCGCCTTGGCCGCCTGCTCCACGCAGGCTCAGGTCTTCAATACGGTCACTGGTCCGTTCACCGGTAGTGCAGTCAGCAGCCAGTTCGGCCATATCTTCAGCGTGGGTGCCACCCCGTTGAACGTCACCAGCCTCGGGTTTGTGAGCTCGACCGGTGGTTCGCTGGATGCCGGAACCTCCGTCAATGTCGCCATCTATGAATACAATGGCACCCCCGGTTCCGGCACCATCGGCAGTCTGGTGAGCAGCGCCAACATCGGTTCGGGCAGCGCCGTCGCCAGCAGCTTCGCTTGGGAAGCCGCCACGGGCACCCTGAACTCCGGAATGAACTACGCCATCCTCGCCAACAGCCTCGTGCTCGGCGGCTCGGATGCGATCGGTGACAATGATGGCTCCCCGGACTTCTCCGCGGGTACTCCGTTCACCTCTTACTCCGGTTGGGACCTGATCATCCCCGGTCTGCATGACGGCACCCGCTGGAAGGCCGTGAACTTCGCGTTCACCCCGGTTCCCGAACCCGAGACCTACGCCATGGTCGCCGGTCTCGGACTGGTCGCCTTCGGTCTCTGGCGCCGTCGTCAGTAGTCAATTGCTGGCTCAGAAAGGCGCGGTCTTCGGACCGCGCCTTTTTCATTTTACGACCCATCTCGGAAGTCTTCCCCGCCCACTACTTCCACAGGGCATTCCACCTCTTCATGCCCGGCCCCTCGCCAAATCCCTACCGGATTGCCTGCGTCGCCTCCGGACTCGGTCGCGTACGGCGTGGGATCGAAACCTGGATGGAAGAGTCCGCGCGATGCCTCGCTCCTGTCTTCGACATGGAGCTATGGGGCGGCGGAACTCTGGCGCTTCGTGAAACCGTCACCCGACGCATCCCGTCCCTCGCCCGTTCTTCGTCCTTGCTCGCTCCGTTCGGATGGGCTCGTCGATATCATTCCGAGCAGATGTCCGCCGTTCCCGCCACGGTCTGGCGGCTTCGACGGCATCGGATCGATCTCGTCTTCTGCGGGGACCCGATCCTGGCCTGGAACCTGAAACGATTCCGACGGCTTCACCGGGCACGGATCGTCTTCTCCGATGGCATGCATCTGTCGCCACGCTGGCTTCAGGACTATGACGGCATCCATCTCCTTGCCCCACACTATCTCGAAGAGGCCCAGGCTGCGGTTCGCCCCGAACGGATAGACCGCTTCTTCGTCTCTCCCTACTTCGTGGACATCCAGGGCTTTCACCCACCCAACACATCCCAGCGATTGGCCGCTCGCCATCGATTGGGACTGACGGATTCAGATCGTGTGGTGATGACCATCGGCCCCGTCGGATTTCCTTCGCAAAAGCGGGTGGATCATCTCGCCCAGGAATTGCGTCGGACCGGCGATCCTCGCTGGATGCTGATTTCGGTGGGCGGCGATGAAGACGGAGCGCAAAAGGTTCGCGACTCAGCGACTGAGGCCTTGGGTGACAGGATCCGCTTTCTGGGGAGTCAACCCCGCGAGAGTCTGCCCGGGTTGCTCCACGCGGCCGACATGTACGCCCTCGGCGCGCTTGCCGAGCCGTTTTCCATCGCCATCCTCGAAGCCCTCGCCTGCGGATTGCCAATCCTCCATCATCCCTATCCGGTCACCCAATGGATCACCGGCCCGGCCGGAATCGCCGTGGACATGACCCAGGTCGGCGCCGCATCCCAGATCCTGAACTCCCTGGCAGATCGTCCCGACGAACTCACGCGACTCGGAATGGCGGGCCGTCGACTGGCAGAACAACGCTACGCGCCCGGCGTGGTCGTTGAAGCTCTCAGGAACCGCTTCCTCCACATCCTTCACCCTGCCCACCCATGAAGCCTCCCCGGGTGGCCATCGCCGTCTCCGGTCTCGGTCATATTCGTCGCGGATCCGAGACCTGGGCCGTCGATCTGGCCAATGCCCTGCATCGGCACGGCATCGCGACCCACCTGTTCGGCGCAGGTCGTGTCCCCACCGATGCACCCCAGACCATCCTGCGTACCGTACGTCGCAACTCAGTCTGGATCCGGTGGCTGGATGCACGACGCCGATATCTCATTGAACAGAAGTCCTTCACCCGGTCCCTCATCGGTGCGCTTCGCAGGAATCCATTCCCCATCCTTCATCTGACCGATCCCCAGGTGGCTTGGTGGACCCGGGACCATTTCCGCAACCAACCCTGTCAGGTGGCCTATATGGACGGCTTGATGCTGGGCCCCGACTGGAACTGGCGCTTCGACCACGTGCAGGTGGTGGCGCCGGAGTATCGCGAGGCCGCGGCCCGGGCCGGTCACGATGTCAGCCGATGGTCCGTCATACCACACTTCGTCGATCCAGACCTTTTCACTTCTCGCGACGCCGGGCAGCACCACCGGGAACGCCTGCTGCCGGGCCTGCCTCCCGAAATGCCGGTGGCGCTTGCGGTGGGTGACTTCGCCGAAGGCAGCTCGAAACGCCTCGACTACGTGGTCTCGGAGATCGCCAGACTCCCCAAGGCAGATCAGCCGTGGCTGATCCTGGCCGGGAATGCCACCCCCACCGAGAGGCGTCGCATGGAAGCCTGGACCGCTTCCCTCCTCGGTCCCCGTGTCACCATCCGGACCTCGCTCGCACGTGAAGACATGCCGGCGCTCTATGCGGCCGCCGATTTCTTCATCCATGCCGCACTCCGGGAACCCTTCGGGATCGTCCTTCTGGAAGCCATGGCCAGTGGTCTACCGGTGGCAGGTCACTCCTTTCCAGTCACCCGTTGGATCATCGGGGACGGTGGGATCTCAACCGATCTCTCCCCACCGGGCGCGCTTGCGACCGCCATCAGTCCGTGGCTTCGCAACCCGGCGGAATCCCGCAACGCCGGTGAATTGGCCCGCCAACGCGTCCGCAAACATTTCTCCCCCAACGCTGTCCTGCCGTTGTACGCCGACCTGTACGCCGGAATGATGAGCGTCCTCTCCCGCCCGTGAACATCGCGTTCATCAACGAAAACACGCTCGGACACAGCTCCCACCTTCCACGGTTCGCCGACCGGATCGATGCCATGCCGGAATGTGGGATCCAGGCCATCCGTCTGGATGCCACTCCGTTGCCACACGCCTTGCAGGGAGCCGAGCGAGCCATTCGTGGCCTGTTCCGCTTCGGTCTGGATTGGCAATGGACCCGATGGCGCCGTGCCGCCAGCCGACACGTCGTCGATCAATTGATCCAACTCCGAAAGACGACCCGGATCGATGGACTCCTGGTCAACACCCAGAGCGTCGGACTCCTGCTCCCTGAAGCAGCGCCCGATCTTCCCTGTTGGGTTGCCCTGGACGCCACCTTCGCCCAACTCG
>CAZDYB010000403.1:0-4679 GCA_964509045.1 uncultured Akkermansia sp. | reverse complement strand
GGTGACGACGCCGACGCCGAGGGCGAGGAGGACGAGGGAGGTGCGGGAACCGCTGGAGATGACGGCGTAGCTGCAGAGGCCTGCGGAGGGGAGGAGGATGGCCCGTTCGATCATGGACACGCCTGGGAGGAGGAGGCGGGTGACGGCGAAGACGGCGCAGATGGCCATGGTGGAGCCGAACACGGCAGCGGACACGAAGGTGGAGAACCTGCGGAAACCGGTGCCTTGGGAGGTGGTGTAGAAGTTGCCGATCAACTTGGTTTCCAGGGAGGGATCGAGAAGCATCATTGCCCGCACCTGTTCCTCGGTCTGGAACCAGATCCCGTAGATGGAAGTACCCACCCCGAGGACGATCACCAGCCAGACAAAGATCTCCATCTGCCGCACGCTCCGGATCACGTGATATCCGAGCAGCATCATGAGCGGGGGCAGACACCAACCCCGGAGGGAGGCCAGACGCAGGATCCATGGCACCCCGAACGGCAGGAGTGAGTAAAGGACGCAACAGGCGACGAGCAGTTTGATGGCGGTGCCGATCTGGCAGTCTGGAAACCACGGAACGTTCTTCGGCAACCGGAGCATCACGATGACCATCGCGACGACCATCGGGATGTCGTAGGCGAAGGTCATCCAGGCGTAGGGATAGGCCAGTTTGAGCCATCCGTGGAGGAAGCCGATCACCAGGGCGATGCCGAAGAGCAGGTTGGCAACGACATTGCCCTGCAGCAGGCCGTAGATCAGGGAGATGATCCGTCCGACTGCACCCTTGCGCCGGTTCTGTTCCGGGGTGGGCAGTGAGGGAAGGCTGGCGGCGGCGGTGGGCATGGGTCAGGTCTGATCCCGTTGTGGCGTACCGATCCGGTCCAGTGCCTGCTGATAGATGGCTTCGGTCAACCGAGCATGATGGTCCGCACCGAATTCGCGCAGCGTGCGTTGGCGTCCCTGAATTCCCATCCTGGCCAGACCTTCACCTGCGCCCAAGGCCTCGTGCAAGGCTGTACCCAGTCCGGTGACATCCCCAACGGGGACCAGCCAACCGGTCTGGCCGGGACGGATGATCTCGGCTGGACCCACCGCGGCGTAGGCCACCACGGGAATGCCGAGGGCCTGGGCCTCGGCGACGGTCAGGCCGAAATCCTCTTCCATGGCTGGATGGACCACCAGCGCACTGGCGGCCAGCAATCCTGCCAGGTGGGCATCGGGAACAAATCCGGTGAAGGTCACCTGATCCTGGATTCCCAGTTGCCGGGCCAGTTCCCGAAGTTCCCGTTGGTAATCGGTTTCCTGCCCGAAAAGCGATCCGCCCACGACGATGCCATGGATGTCCCGGGCCCCCCCCTGATGGATCACCGCGGCGAGCGCGCGCAGGAACTGGTCCTGACCCTTGAATCGCTGCAACCGGGCGCCCACGGTGATCCAGCGGCGGTTGGCCGGGATGCCATAGGCCTTTGACAACACCTCGCGTGGGGCTTCGGCCGCCAGGGTTTCCAGCATCTTCGAATTGACGCCGGGCCACACCAGGCTGGTTGGTTTGCCCTGGCGGATGAAGTAGTCCCGGGTGCGTGGACAGTTGGCCAGGACGTGATCGGTCGGGATCGAGAGGATGGCGCGCGTTGAGATTCCGTCCTGTTCGACGGTGTGGGTGGTCCAGACCTCTGCAATTCCGGCCAGGGCCGCTGCGGTACCTCCGTACAGGTGGGCCCGGAAACCGTTGCTGTGGATCAGGCGGATCCGGCGGGTCCGGACGAGGGCACGGATGGATCCGATGGTGGAAGCCACCTTGTGGATCTGGCGGACGCGATGTTTTTCGAGGACATGGACATGGACCCCGATGGATTCGAGGAGAGGGGTGAGGGGGCCGGGTCGGAGTTGGATGACCTCCGGGGTGAACCGGGATCGGTCGAGTTCCCGGAGGCACTCGATCATGAGGGTTTCGGCGCCCCCTTTTTCACCGACACAGGAGATCCACGCGATTCTTTCGGGGGTTGGGCTCATCATTTCATCCGCTGTCCGTGTCGACGGTGATCAGCGTGGGGCATTTCCGTCGAGTTCGGAGGACAACATCTGGACGAGGCCCTGGAAACGTTCCTGGTTGGCCGGGCTGAGTTCCATGAGGGTGCGATGGGCCTTGAGGCAGAATTCGCCGGCCTCCCTTTTGTCGATGGTCTGGAGGGGCAGTTCGAATTCCGGGAAGCCCGAGAGGGCTGAAGGGTCGCCATCCACCGTCATCATGGACAGCACTTCCAGGTTGGCGAGGCCGTCGAGGATCCGGTTGCGGGCATTGACCAGATGAAAGCGGATCAGGGGTTGGTTGCCGGACATTTCTTCGGCCAGGCTGGCCAACGCCCCGATGAAGGTGCTGTCCAGCAAGACGCATTCGGCGAGGTCGAGGTAGATGTTGCGGACTCCGCCCTCGCTGAGGCAGCGGACGAGTTGGTCGAAGTCGCGTGCACGCTCCACCGCCCCGCGCCCGCAGATCCGGATCCGGGCGAGGGGAGGTGCGGAGGCAACAAAGATCCTGGCCGCCGTGGACGACATGAGGGGAAGACGCTCTCGTTCCCCTGTCCCAGCGTCAAGCATCCGGCCGTGAACGTGTTTCGGCTGTTCATTTGTGGGCACGGCCGGTTCCATGGAGGGGCTTGATGCACGCGTTGCCCATGTCTCTTCCATTTCCCCTGCCGCTCCGGCGGAGCCTGAAGGTTTTGATCGGCCTGTTGACGGGGCTGCTGGTGTCGTTGGTGGTCCAGGCGCAGCCGGTGATCACCACCCAGCCGGTCCAGGTCGTCGTTTATGAGACCCAGGATGTGCAGTTCATGGTGGAGGCCACCGGAACGCCTCCCCTGGCATTCCAATGGAGGGCTGGCGACACCAACATCCTGGCGGCAACCAACAGCGTGTTGGTGCTGACGAATGTGGCCCCGGCACAGGCGGGTCTCTATCAGGTGGTCATCACCAATGCCACCGGTTCGGTGACCAGCGATGCGGTGGGTCTCTTTGTGCTGCCGCGACCGTTTCCCTTCCTGTCCTTTGGAACCTTTGTTCCGGGCGACACATCCGAGGTGCCGGTCCAGTACACGGCATTCGGGACGGAAACGTCCGTGCGTTTCTCGGTGGCGTACAACCCCCAGGCCCTGGGGAATCCCCGGTTCATCCCGTCACTGGTGACTCCCGGCATTGTCACCTCGAATGATCCTGCGGGTTTGTTCGGGGTGGAGATCCAGTTGGGTGAAGGCGTGGTCTTTCCGCCGGGATTGAATGGGTTGGGACGGGTGCAATGGGATGCGCTGGGGGTCGGCAATCCGTTTGCGGTGGGACTGGTGCTGACCAATTCGCCGGTGCCGTTGGAGGGTGGACCACTGGGTGGCACCAACGGCGTGGTGGGATCCTTGCCCATCGGCCCGGTCACCCGGGTCGTGGACAATCCGATCCTCGATTTCCAGTCGGGGCTGTTCCTCCAGCGGATCGAGTTGGGCAATCCCGGGGTCCGCACCCAGGAACAGGTCCGGATCTCTGCGTTGAACCTCACCAACGATTCCCAGGGCAATCGCATCCGGATGTACAACGCCCTTGGGACCAATCTCGCGGGTCAGGATTCCCTGTACCTCGGCACGTTGTTGCCGGGTGAACAGCGTCGATTGCGGGTGGAGTTCTATGTGTCGGATCTGGTCACGGTCCCCGCCCCGGAATACGTGGTGGAGGAAATTGCCCCCATCGGTCCGCCTTCGATGACGCAGCGGGTGATTGCGGTGGATTCCGCCCGGTACTTCACCAATGCCGCGTACCCGACCGGCGCGTTTCTGGTGGAGTTCGGGACCGAGGCGGGTCGGCCTTACCTGGTGCAATATGCGACGTCGGTGGAGGCGTTTTCCTCCGGATCAGCGGGGATCCGAACGGCGCAACCGGCGGTGATGGGGACGGGTTCGCGGGTGCAGTGGATCGATGAAGGGCCGCCCAAGACGGAATCGGTTCCTGCCGATGGCAGTCGGTTTTATCGGGTGATCCTGGGGCGATGAAGTGACGGGTGACACGGGACAGGCGGCTCAAATCAAGTTTTCGATCATGATGAAGAAGCAGGCATTTCAAGGTGCAGCACTTTTGCTGGCTGGCATGGCGGGGGTGTCCGCCCAGGAGTTGCGTCCCGCACCGGGATTCTGGATCCGGGCCGGCGGAACGATCCGGATGGGATACCAGGTGGATTTCCGGGACACGGCCCCGCCGGCACCGACGGGGGTGGGTCAATTCGGGAACGGTTTCGTCCTGCCATCGATCAGCACCAATGCGCCGTTGACGTGGAACTGGGGTTATCAGGACGCGTCGCAGGTCCAGGGCGACACCCTTCAGTTTGATCGGTTGGACAATGCGCCGCGGGTGGGTGGATTGGATGGCGGGAGTGAATCCACGTTTGGCGGTGAGATCCGTGCGGGGTTCGAGGCGTTCCGATTCGAGGTGGGAAAGCGCGAGGTCCGGTTCGGTTTCGAGGCGGGCTATTCGTTTGCGACGATTTCGGCAGCGGCATCCGGACGGGCGCAGGGGATGGCCACGTACACCACGGCTTCCTATTCACTGCTGGCGCCGAACGGCGAGCGGATTGTCCTGCCCGGTGCGCCCTATGACGGCACGTTTGCGGGGCCGGGCCCGTTGATCCCGCTCAATCCGTTGAGTGTGCAGACGGTGACTGG
>CAZDYB010000402.1:0-4689 GCA_964509045.1 uncultured Akkermansia sp. | reverse complement strand
AATTCACGGATCACCCATTCCAGGTCGTCATCCGTCGATGCCATCCGCACCCCAAGACGACCCAGATCGTCACCCATATGCCAGGCCAGCAAGCCCGCACCCAACAACAGCGCCATGCGCATTCCCCGGGTCTTCATGTTCAGAAGGGAGACGCCTCCGGTTCCACCGCCACCACATAACGCCGCTCCGCCGCCATCCGACGATCCTCCTGGCCTTCCCGGATCCCATGCCACAAGCCCGCCACCAACAGGATCACCAATGACGCCATCGCCCAACCCGGTCGGAACAACCAACCCAACAATTCACACCATCCCACCTCTCCTGCATCACCCCGCGCCCGACGCCAGACCGCACTCACGAAACCTGCCGGCACGGGCACCGGACCCAAGGCCTGTTCGAGCACCCGACCCAGTTCCACGTCCCGTTCCCTTGGATCTCCTTCTCCTGATCTCATGGGTTTCCTGCTCCGCTGGCCTTCTTCGCTTCCAAAACCTTCCACTCCGGATTCCCCATCCAATCGGCTGCGGCGGACCCGGAACGGATCCGCCGCAACCGTTTCTTGGACCCGGGAATCAACCATCCTCAGCGACCCCAGGTCGCCACTCCGCGCGGCGATCCCATCGGCACCCGACGGTCCAGGCGATCCGAACTGGTTCCATCAGCCACCACCGTCCGTCCCGCCTCGCCTCGCGGCGAACCAGCCCGAACCCGGCGATCCATCTTCTCCACGCCCGTTTCCGGGCGCTCCGATTCCAACCACGCATTCGGATGCGGCCCCACCAACCGATCCCGGCGGACCTCGGATGTCGTCCCGGCACAGCCGGTGGAGGCTCCCAGCAACGCGGCCAATGCAATTCCCGACCAAAACGGTTTCATGGTTCGTCCCCTTCCATTTCAGCCAGTGTCAGCGACGGACCACCGCCCGCTCGCGACCCTCCCATCGGCTGTTGTCGATCCCCGGAAACGACGCCCGACCCCGCGGTGAACCCAGCGCCACCGCCCGATCCAACCGCTCCTCGGTGCTGCCCTTCACCGTGCGCGTGACATTGGCCAGGCCACGCGGAGTTCCCACCGGCGTGCCCCGAACCAGCGCCTCGGAGGTCGGCGTCGACACCTTGCGGAAGTCCTCCGCCAAAGCCCGTCCGCGAGGTGACATCACCGGGCCGGCCGCATGCAGCGTGGCCGTGGCCGCCACGATCAATCCGATTCCAACCCATCCCTTGCTCATGCTGCTTTTCATGGTTCGTCCTTTGTCTTTCCGTCAGGCGACCCATTCGCCCGACATCACCGCCTACCCCTGAACCAATCGAAAACACGCATGAAAACGATCAACAAAATAAATCAAAAAGCTCTCCTCACCACCTCCATCAGAGATTGGAATCTTCACCTTCCCCCTCCCGCTTCCCCCTCCGAATCCACCCCGGTCACCCGGCCGCCCTCCTGCCATCACCCAACCCAGGCCCACTCGACGCTCAACTTTCTGTTGCAGGTGCAACATGAAGTTGAGCACTGGACAAATCCCAACCCCACACGCGTCCTCACAACAGGCACATGGCAGATCTTCATCACCTCCTCGATACCCATGGCGATGCGATCTACGGCTTCCTCCTTCAGGTCACCGGATCCGAGGCCGATGCCGCCGATGTGTTTCAGGAACTGTGGCGCAAGCTGGTCGAACGACCCGCCCTCCTCGACGACGCCCGCGATCCCCGCGGTTTCCTCCTCCGAATGGCCCGCAACCAGTTCATCGATCTCACCCGCCGTCGCCAGACCCGCGAACGCATCCATGCCGAAGCCGGTTCCGACATTCCCCTGTTCGATATCAGCCCGGATCCGGATGAACAGGCGTTTCGTGACGCCCTTCAATCCGCCCTCGCCGAACTCCCCGCCGACCAACGCACCGTCCTCCATCTCAAGCTCTGGGAAGGCCTGACCTTCGATCGCATCGCGACCCTGCTCGACATCCCGCCCAACACCGCCGCCAGCCGTTATCGCTACGGCCTGGACAAAATCCGCGACCACCTGCGTCCCCTCTACAACGAGATCCAATCTCCATGAAACACCCTCCATTCCCATTTTCCGGAGCGGCGAGATTCATTCGCCGTTCTCCTTCCTCGGAGCGGCGAGGGCTCCTCGCCGTGATCATCCGGCGAGCATTCGTAGCAACCCCTCCCCTCAGGAGCTCGAAACTCACCCCGCATCCAGGACTCCACGCCATGAACACCCCTGAACCATCCCCGCTCGAACAACGCCTGACACACCTCCCGACCCGCGGACTTCCCCCCGCCTTACGAGCCGCCTGCCTGCGCCAGATCCCACAACCCACCCCCACCTGGTCCCGGCGCATCATCGATCTCTTCAGCCCGAATCCCTGGGCCTGGAGCACCCTCGCCTTCGCCTGGATCCTGTGCGCCGTCCTGCATCTCGCCCAACCCCAACCCGTCGACATCCTCTCCGCCCAATCCGTCCCGGCCCCGCTCCAGACCGACTCCGAAACCATCCGCCTCCTCGCCCTCCAACGCGCCACCCGCGACGAACTCCTCCGACCATCGCCCCCTCCCATCCCAGCCGCCGTGGACCGGCCCCGCAGCCGGCTCCACTCCACCAATCAGCTCGCCTGATCCCACCCCAACCCCAACCCGATTCCCCATGAAGAAATTCCTCCGACGCTCCGGATTCACCTTCCTTGCCCTGATCACCCTCGTGGCCCTCGCCTATGCCATCGAGAACTGGCGTGGGGCCGCCGCCTGGACCGCAGAACAAAAGCGGATCCGTGAACGTGGTGAACCCCTGCTCTGGTCGGATCTGCTGGGGGCCGCACCCGCACCCGAGGACAACTTCGCCGCCAGTCCACTCTTCGCCGGAATCTTTGAGTACCGGAACACCAAGGATGCCAAGGGTCGCGACCGATTCGAATACGTGGGCCGGGACGCACTGAAGCGCCTGTCGGAACTCACCCAGGTTCCTCCCCCACTCAAGGACGAACCCCGGGAAAAACCGACACGGGGCATCGATCTCGCCGTGGTCGCCGCCCGGTTCCGCGCCGCACCCGGCTTCACCTGTCCAGAGCCTTCAGCCGATCCCGCCAAGGACCTTCTTGCCTGCCTGACATCCCGCCAGGAGACCTTCGACCTCATTGAAGACGCCGCCCGACGCCCGTTCTCCCGGTTCCCCATCCGATACGAAGACGCCGATCGAGCCCTGCTGCCACACCTGGCCCATCTCAAGGGATCCGCGTCCCTTCTCCAGCTCCGGGCACTGGCCCGGCTTCAGACCGGCGACTCCACCAACGCCCTGTCCGATGTCCGCCTCATCCTCCGCATCAGTCAGGCCGCCGGTGCGGATCCCGTCCTCATCGGGGGGTTGGTCCGGTTTGCGATCGAGAACCTGGCCGTGAACACGTTCTGGCACGGATGGCGGGACTCCGCCTGGACCGATACCCAACTCGCCGAACTTCAGCAGCGTTTCTCCGCCATCAGTTCCCGCTCGAACATCCTCCTCGCCCTGCGCGGCGAACGGATCTTCAGCTCCACCCTTTATGATCTCATGCTCGACGACCCCTCGCGCTACTTCGAATCCGCCGCCGAGGCGGGCGAAGAAGGCCCCGCCGCCTTTCCCCCTTCCCTGCGGATCATGCCATCGGGTTGGTTCCGACAAAACCAGGCCACCCAATCCCGGATCATCGACGAGATGGTGCGTCACGGACAGGAACGCCCGGAAGACCGCGCCCTGTCGACCGATCGTGTTTCGCTGATGCAACAGCTTCAGGCCATTCCACTCCCCTACTCCATCATGGCCCGCATGGTCCTGCCCGCCCTCGAAAACACCTTCAAGACCGCTGATCGCCAACTCGCCATCACCCAACTCACCGTCCTCGTCTGCGCCCTCGAACGACACCGGATCGCCCACCAATCCTATCCCGTCACCCTCGACGCCCTGGTCCCCCGATTCCTCCCCCGCGTCCCCATTGACCCCATCAATGGACAACCCCTCCGCTACAGCCTCAAGCCCGATGGAACCTTCGTGCTCTACAGCATCGGACCCGATGCCCGCGACAACGACGGGGACGCCGGCAAACCCAACCGGGAAGCACCCGACTGGGTCTGGCCCCAGCGCGACGCCGCCCCCGCCGGACGCTTCTTCTGAACCGATCCACCCGGGGCGGCGACGTCCGATCGCCGCCCGATCCCCTCAGGAGCGCGGAATTCATTCCGCACCCCGATGCCCCCTCCTCCTGCGGACGGGAATGTCCGCGCTCCCGGGCCATTCGTCCTTCGAACTCTCCGCGACCTTACGTGAAGCCTTTTCCCTGGAACGGCGACATTCACACGAAGAAGGCATTGCGGAAGAAGATCCAGCCGACCCGACCGATCCTGCTGCAGGGATACGGCCCACCCCCCCATCAAGACACGCTTACGGAACCCGGCGTGTATGCATGGATTCGGTCTCAGGCATGAATGACCAAGCAAGACCTGCTCTCGTCGAAGATCCGCCGGCACACTTTTCCGTTCCGCCGCAACCATCCGCACACGCCCCTCCAAGCTCCGACGAACGCGAAGCGTCCTGGACTGCGGTCGTCCCCTACCGCCTTGAACCCCGCCAGAACCGACACGAGTCACCGTAGCGCGATCTCAGTGGGTGATCCGAACCTGCGCCCTTCTCCAAACCGCGTCGGGCGCCACAATCGCG
>CAZDYB010000401.1:0-4713 GCA_964509045.1 uncultured Akkermansia sp. | reverse complement strand
CTCGCCTCCACCCGCCGTCCCGGAGTCTTGGGAAAAGTCGGGGGATTCGGCGGCCTCTTCGCACTCGATACCCGGCGCCATCCCAATCCCGTCCTCGTCTCGTCCGTCGACGGCGTCGGCACCAAGCTCAAGATCGCCTTCCTCACCGGTCGTCACGACACCATCGGAGAGGACCTCGTCAACCATTGCGTCAATGACATCGCCGTCCTCGGCGCCGAACCCCTCTTCTTCCTCGATTATCTCGGCACGGGAAAACTCGAACCCTCCGTGTTCGAGGACGTCATCGCCGGTTTCGCCCGTGGCTGCGCCGCCAACCACTGCGCCCTCATCGGCGGTGAAACCGCCCAGATGCCCGGCTTCTACCAGAACGGCGAATACGACGTCTCCGGCACCATCGTCGGCGTCGTTGAGAAATCCCGGATGCTCAACGGCCAGAAGTCCGTCCGCCGAGGCGATGTCCTCATTGGAATGGCCTCCTCAGGCCTCCATACCAATGGGTATTCACTCGCCCGCAAGATCCTCTTCGATCAACTCCGCCTGAAGATCTCCAGCCGACCCGCCGGTTTCGAAGGCTCCCTCGGAGACGAACTCCTCAAGGTCCATGTCACCTACGGCCCCCTTGTCCAGACCCTCCTCCGACGCTTCAACAAACCCGGCAAACCCGATGTCATCCGCGCCTTCGCCCACATCACCGGTGGCGGTTTCGTCGATAACATTCCTCGAACCCTCCCTTCCCGTGTCGATGCCCTCGTCCGGATCGGTTCCTGGGAGTTGTCCCCACTTTTCCAACTCCTCCGCGACAAGGGCGGTGTCGACCCCGCCGAACTCTATCAGGTCTTCAACATGGGCATCGGCATGACCACCACCGTTGCCCCCGACAGTGCCGACGCCGTCCTCCGGGCCATCCGCAAGTCCGGGATCCCGGCTTGGATCATCGGGGAAATCGTTCCCGGTTCGGGCATCTGTCGCGTGGAATGACCCACTCCCGCATTCTACCCACCCCGCTTCCAATGCCCCAGTCCCAGCCGACCGAAGCCGCTGCCGACCCTCTCTTCAGGCGCGTCATCGCGATCGCTTCAGGCCTGGCCCTCGGCGGAATGCTGGCCTCCCTCGCCCTGTTCGAACGGGCTCCCCACGGCAAACTCGCCTTCCGCTGGCATTGGGCAGCCATGCCCCTGCTCGCATTCGGCATCCTCCTCGGACTCCGCTTCTGGAGCGTCCTCTGGCAGGCCCAACTCGAAAACACCCCGGCTGCCCGCTCCCGACTCCGCCGCTTCAGCATCCTCCTCGGAATCGTCGCAGTCGGCTCCTTCCTCTACCCCATGCGCTATGTCCAAGCCTCCCAGCGCTCCGACGTCTTCATGGGCCTCGGCCTCGCCATCATCGTCCTCTCCTCCTTCGGTTGGCTCATCCTGAAGACCATCCGACTGGTCAGTTCCAACGAACCTGCCGACGGCGAATCCGAACCCCCTGCCAACCCCTGAACCCATCCGGCCCACACGGCCCCCATCTCCCCTTGCTTCCCCAATCCCACAACCCTCCGCCCCACGACCAACCCTCCCAGGTCCGCCGCCTTCCTCCGCTCCTCCGAAAGTCCTGGTACGGCCTCAATCAGGCCTTCCGCCGCCGCATCGCCCATACCGGCGTCACCCCGGACCAGTTCACCGCCCTCCGCACCCTCACCGAAGCCAATCCCGACGGCCTCACCCAACGCGAACTCACCGCGCTCATGTCTTCGGACCCCAATACCGTCGCCTCCCTCCTCGAACGGATGGAGGCCGCCGACTGGATCGAACGTCTGCCCCACGAATCCGACGGACGCGCCTACCGCATCCGCATCCTTCCCACCGGCCGCACCCAGTTCGAAGCCTGTCGCGTCATCGCCATCGCCCTCCAGACCGAGGTCCTCCAGGTCCTCCAACCCGACGAACGCGATCGGTTTCTCGTCCAACTGGAACGGGTCGCCGCAGCCTGTCGCCAGGCCGCCGATGGATCCCCGCGCGCCCAACGCTGATCCCATGGAAGCCCCACCTGTCCTTCCCCCTCCTCCTCCCCCCCTCGTCCCGGTCGATGATCGGATTGGCGGACGGACCTGGGGCTGGGTCACCCTGCTCTTCCTGATGGTCGGCTACATCCTCTTCGCCACCTTCAAAGGCGCCGATCAACCCACAGACCAACCCGCCCTCAGTCCCACCGTCTCCGGCCTCTTCGTCGATTCCCTCCTCAACCTGTCCCTCTTCGGCTTCCTCTTCGGCATCGGCGCCTGGGCCGCTCGCCCCAGGGCATCCGACCTCTACGCCGACCGCCCCATCACCGCCATCAACTGGCTGCTCGGCCTGGTCTGGTCCGTTGTGCTCCGGGTCGTGGTCGCCGTCCCCATCCTCCTCGCCGCCCTCGTCTTCCTCCTGCTCCAGGGCGAAACCGGCATCCAGAAGGTCTCAACCCTCCGACCCCGCCTCGAAAACCTCCTCGATCCTTCCGCGCTCGCCGATCCCCTGTATGCCCTCCTCTGCATCACCTGGGTCAGCTTCGTCGTCGCCGCCCTCCGCGAAGAGCTCTGGCGCGCCGCCATGCTCGGCGGCATCCGAGCCATCTCCCCCTCCGCCTGGTCCCGACGCCATTCCGAATGGGTCGGCATCGGCATCTCCTCACTCCTCTTCGGACTCGCCCACCTCACCCAGGGCTGGCCAGCCGTCGGGATGACCTCCGTCATCGGCCTCGTCCTCGGGCTCATCCAGGTTTACCGACGTTCCCTCGCCGAGGCCGTCATTGCCCATGGGTTCTTCGACGCCACCACCTTCGCCCTCCTCGCCGTCTTCGCGAACCCAGCCCTCCTCAAACGCCTCGGCCTGCCCGAGGATCTCCTTCAGCAGATCCTCAATCGCTGACCCAGCCCGGCTCGGTTTCCATCCTCCTGACCCACGTTGGCCTCACCTGACCGGTCAACCAGTCCAGACCTCACTCAGCCGGGCGTGGGGTCGATCCCGCCCCAAAGGTCTCCGCAAGCGCCACCGCCGTGCGCATCGCCTTCGACTTGTTGACCGTCTCCTCATACTCCCCTTCCGGGGTTGAATCCGTCACCCACCCGCCACCCGCCTGCACGTAGGCCCTGCCGTCCTTCACCAATGCGGTCCGGATGGTGATGCAGTGATCCGAATTTCCATTGAACCCGAAGTACCCGACGCATCCGCCATAAGGCCCGCGCGTCGTCCCCTCCAACTCCGAAATGATCTGCATCGCCCGGATCTTCGGAGCACCACTCAGCGTCCCCGCAGGAAAGGTCGTCCGCATCAGGTCATAGGCATTCCGATCCGACGCCATCCGACCATTCACCTGGGATACGATGTGCATCACGTGCGAGTACCGCTCGACCACCATCAGTTCCTTCACCACCACCGACCCATACTCACACACCCGCCCGATGTCGTTCCTCGCCAGATCCACCAGCATCACATGCTCCGCCCGCTCCTTCGGATCCGCCAACAGCTCCGCCTCCAGGATCGCATCCTCCTCGGCATTCGCGCCACGACGGCGTGTCCCGGCAATCGGCCTGATCTCAACCGCGCCGTCCACCGATCGCACATGCAGCTCCGGGGACGCTCCCACCAACGCGAATCCGTCCAACTCCATCAGGAAGAGGTACGGGGATGGATTGATCGAACGAACCGCCCGATAGATGTCCAGGGCCGAGGCCTTCACCGGAGCACTGAACCGCTGTGAACCCACCACCTGGATGATGTCGCCCGCCGCGATGTACTCCTTCGAACGACGGACATTGGCATGGAATTTTTCCCGGGTTGTATTCGAGTCGAAGGACACCGGCGCCGGCGTCTCCGTCATCGCCACCGGCTCATAAGCGCAGGGTTGCTTCAGCAACTCGACAATCCGCTCAATCTCACCGATCGCATCGTCGTAGTACTCCTCCGGCGCCACGCCCCCCTCGATCACCGCATTCACGATCACCGTCATGGTCTGCGCAACCCGGTCGAACACCAACACCTGGTCCGCAATCAGGAAGTACAGGACCGGCGTTCCCAATTCATCCTTCGCCGGCCGCGGCACCACCGGTTCCAGATCATGAATGAACTCGTACGCCAGGAACCCCACAGCTCCCCCCGTGAACCGGGGCATCCCCGGCACCTCCACCGGACGGAACCGCGCCATCACCGACTGCACCACCTCCAACCCGTCCCGAACCACCTTTTCAGCCCCCGGTTCCGCATACGGATCCACCTGGAAACGCTCGATGATCGTCCCGTCCTGCCTCACTTCCACCCGACTGCCCACCTGGCGGATCACCGCCCGCGGATTGCATCCCACAAAGGAATACCGTCCCAGGTGCTCGCCTCCCGCCACGGACTCGAACAGGAAGGATTCCCCCCAGCCACGCAGCTTCCGGTAAGCGGAAAGCGGCGTCTCCAGGTCGGCCAGCAACCGCAGGGACACCGGAATGGTGTTCCCCCGCGAAGCCAACCTCACGAACTCTTCTCGGCTCGGCAGATACATGTGGCCGCGAAGACTACGGATCAGACCCCGCGACGCAACGACAAGACCGTGAAGACCCCAACCGCCAGGCCGTAGGCGGAGACTCCCAACCCCACCCCGAAGGAAACCACATGCCACGGTCCCAACATCAACAACGCCAATCCCACCAAACCCGTCAGCAGCGCCTCCCCCAAAAAACTCCCCATCACCAGCCATCGCGGCGATTCC
>CAZDYB010000400.1:0-4714 GCA_964509045.1 uncultured Akkermansia sp. | reverse complement strand
GGGTGGCCCAACAACCCCCGGCGGCGCCGTGACGACCGGCCTGACAGCCGCCCTCCGGATGAAGGGCGGCGTCTCCTACGATCCCGAGGCCCATGCTTTCCGCGCCATTGTTCACTCGTGGGACAATGTCGAATGCATCGGGAAACCACGGGAGTGGAAGTCCGACGAAACGTTCGGGTCGGAGGACGCCGCGATGGACTTCTACAAGGCCAACATCCGGCCTGGACTTGCACGTCTCATGTCGGACGCGGCCCAGCAGATGAAGAACGGCACGACGGTCCACCGGCGTCTGGAATGATCATCGGCAGGGCTTTTCCTCCCGCGGATCAACTTACCCGGCACATCTCCCCGTAATCCGCCTTGTCCGCCGAATGCGCCGGCAGATATCGCTGGATCACCTTCCTTCGCGACACCAGGAACACCCCCGGCATCTGGGTGCCATCGCCTTCCAGTTTGCCGACCCGGTTCCCGGCCAGAATCGATCTCAGGCCCGGTCCCCACACCGGCGGCCCGAACAGTTGCCACATCGTTCCCCGCCCCAGGCCCATTCCCCGATAGAGCCGACGATCCGGATCAGCGATCGCCGGCAGATCCTGCAACCCGTAACGGCCTGCGAATTCGGCGAAGGCCTCCACCGTGGTCATGTGGACCAGCACGATGCCCACATCGCGTGCCTCGATCTCCGCCCGTTTCACCGCGAGATCCGCCAGGGTCTCCCGACAGAACGTGCAACCCGAATGCCGCAGGAACACCACCAGTCGCGGCTGTGCATCGCTCAACTCCGCCAGGCTCCGCCCATCCTGAACCCGCGTCCCGGCCAGCAACATCCCAAGGTCCTCCCCCGTCGTCGGATCGCCCATCGACCGGAACTGATCCCACGCCTGGCGCAGGATCAGTCCGAAGGGAACCCACCAGATGAGATCATTGAAGACACACGTCACCGCGAATCCCCACGGCAACGTCCCGTTCCACAAAGCTCCCACCATTCCCACCGGGCCAAGAATCTTGCCCATGAAACCCACCAGCACGATCGGCCAATGCCGGCCGGGATCCGTCGCGGCAATCGCGTAACCGACCCCATAAACCCCGACGATCATCCCGATGCATTGCCAGAACTCCGGATAGTTCGGACGGGGCATCCCGAGCAGGTCGAACAAGAGGTTCGGGAACAGGATCACCAACCCACCCCAGACCAGATTGTACAACCCCGCCGCCAACAGGACCCGGCCCATCCATGCCGGCGCGTCACGCCTTGCTTTCATCTAAGTTCGGAGTCGAATGATCCGCAGATGACCGATGAGAAGGCGGGACGGTTGAAGCCGTGCCGATTTCGCAGAAGTCTGGGTGTGCAAAGCCATGAAACCCTTGCCGGTGTCCCCTTCAACTGATTTCCAATCTGCGTAATCTGCGACCCTCAAAGCTTGGACCCCATTCTGCGCAATCTGCGGCCCAAACTGCTTGGCTCCCATTCTGCGCAATCTGCGGCACCACCTCACTCGATCCCCAACAACCGCCGCCCCTCCGGCGTGATCATGCTCTGGTGCCAGGGCGGATCCCACACGATCTCCACGCTGGCATCCTCAACCCCGGGCAACCCCAGCAACTTCTGCTGGGCATCGCCCGCGATCGTGGCCCCCATCCCGCAACCCGGCGCCGTCAGGGTCATCTTCACGAACACCTTCTGATTCCCCGTCGGCAACGATTCGATCCCCATGTCATACACCAACCCCAGGTCCACGATGTTCACCGGGATCTCCGGGTCGTAGCAGCTCTTCAACGTCTCCCACACCATCTTGTCATCCACCTCACCCGCGATCACCGCCGGCTTGGTCTCCGCCGCCGGGTCCACCGTGATGCCCAACGCATCCGCATCCTTCGGCGCGATCCGGAACAAGCCACCCATCGCATGCACCGTGAACGACCCGCCCAGTCGTTGGGTGATGTCCACTTCCGTCCCGGCCGGCAGGGCCACGGTATTCCCTGCGGGGATCTGGACGGCGTCACAATCTCTGCTCAACGAAACGGTGGTCACGGCATGCATCTCGATCGGACTATTGTCGAGGGAACGTCCCCGGCCAAGCGCAGAGGGGGCGGATTCTGAGACTGCCCCTCCCAGGAGCGGCGAGCGCTGTTCGCCGGGCCATCCCCCGGGAGCGCGGGATTCATCCCGCACCTGAAGGCATCAGCAGCCTTCACCACAAAGGACACAGGATTCACAGAGCCAGAAACCTCGCGACGGGGTGGGAACTTTGGGACCTGTGGATCCTGCTGCCCGCGCTCCCGGGATGATCCGTCTCATTCCCCCCCTACCCCACCAACCTCACCGAGTGGCACTCGCCGCTCCGTGGGAAGTGGTTCCTGGGCGTCGTCAGGCATTGTCTCTTCCCCCCCCGCCCGGCATTCTCTTCGACCGTGCCCCCCACGGTTCACCAGTCCCCGCCCCGTCTGCGCCTCCTGTGGATGCCGCTGCTGTGGCTCATCTTCAGTTTCCCCCTCCACGCCGATTCCACCCCGACCAACTGGTGGTCGCTCCAACCGATCCTTCCCCAAGCCATTCCCAGACTCCACTCCACCAACCTCCAGGCCCGCGTCCGCAACCCCGTCGACGCCTTCATCTTTCACCACCTCGAAACTGCCCGGCTCCAACCCTCGCCCGAAGCCGACCGCCAGACCCTCATCCGACGTCTCCACTTCGATCTCATCGGACTCCCCCCCACTCCCGGGGAAGTCGAGCGGTTCATCCGCGATCCGGACCCGAACGCCTACGAAAAGCTCGTGGATCAACTCCTGGCTTCGCCCCACTACGGCGAACGCTGGGCCCGGCACTGGCTCGACGTTGCCCGTTACGGCGAAACCCACGGCTACGACAAGGATCAACCCCGCCCCAATGCCTGGCCCTATCGCGATTACGTCATCCGCTCCCTCAACAGCGACAAGCCCTACCACCGCTTCGTCCAGGAACAGATCGCAGGGGATCATCTCTGGCCCGATACCCTCGACGGCCTCACCGCACTGGGTTTCATCTCCGCCGGCCCCTGGGATTTCATCGGGCACGTCGAAGTCCCCGAGTCCAAGACCGACGGCCAGATCGCGCGCGTCCTCGACCGCGACGACATGGTGTCCAACGTCCTCAACACCTTCTGCTCCACCACCGTCCAGTGCGCCCGTTGCCATGACCACAAGTTCGACCCGGTTTCCATGGTCGACTACTACCGGCTTACCGCGGTTTTCAGTGCGTTGGATCGTGCCGACCGGAAGTTCGATCCTGATCCTGAAATCGCCCGACAACGCCGCTCCCTCGAAACCCGCAAGACTCCCCTCGCCCAACGCGCCACCGAACTCGACCGCATCCTGACCGAACGTGGAGGCCCTGCCCTCGCCCGACTCCAACGCATCCTCCCAGGCGCCCGTTCGGGAAAGGTTCCCGGCGATCAACCCGAGAACGGCTGGCACTCCGCCATCGCCTCGACTCCCGGCGAAACCCGCTGGGTCCAGGTCGACCTCGGTCAATCCGTCGAACTCGCCGCCATCAGCCTCGCCCCCTGTCACGACGACTTCGCCAGCATCGGCGCCGGCTTCGGATTCCCCCAACGTTACCGCATCGAGGTCAGCGATGACCCCACCTTCACCAGCGGAATCAGGGTTGTCGTCGACCGCACCGAATCCGATCAACCGCGTCCCGGCACCGAACTCATCACCTTCACCCTCCCACCCGGCATCCGCGGCCAGCATGTCCGATGCACCGCCACCCGGCTTGCCCTGCGTTCCTCCGACTGGATCTTCGCCCTGGCCGAACTGGAGGTCCGCGATGCCGACGGGATCAATCACGCGTTGGGTCGACCGGTGACCTCGCTCGATTCGATCGAAGCCGGTCCGCGCTGGACCCGTTCCAACCTCACCGACGGATGGTATCCCGGTCTGCGCAGACTCGAGGCACCCGCACTGGCCAAACAGCTTCAGCGCGACCTTGAAGATCTCCGCAAACGACTACCGGCCGATGACATCACCCGTGAACGCGATGCTCTCGCGGCCCAACTGGATTCCCTCCAGCAATCCCTCGCCGCACTCCCCGCGCAACAGGTCGTCTACGCCGGCACCATCCATCACGGCAGCGGCGCCTTTCGCGGCACGGGAGCAGATGGCGGCCGGCCGCGCATCGTCCAGGTGCTGGGGCGTGGCGATGTCCGGAAACCCGGCGCCGTGGTGAAGCCCGGCACACTCCGGTTCTTTGGCGATCCCGGCGAATTCGACCTGCCTGAATCCCACTCCGAAGGCGCGCGCCGCGCCGCCCTCGCCGAATGGGTCGTGTCCCACCACAACCCCCTCACCTGGCGTTCCATCGTCAATCGCGTCTGGCAATACCACTTTGGCCGCGCCCTGGCCGATTCTCCCAATGACTTCGGTCGCATGGGCCAGGCACCGTCGCACCCACAACTCCTCGACTGGCTCGCCGCCGGGTTCCGTGATGGCAATCGATCGCTCAAGGAACTGCATCGACTCCTGGTCACCAGCAGCACCTATCGCCAGACCAGCCAGATCCGGCCCGAAGCCGAGGCCATCGACGCCGACAACCGCCTCCTCTGGCGGTCCCAACGACGCAAGCTGGAGGCCGAGGCCGTCCGGGACAGCCTCCTTGCCGTGTCCGGCAAACTGGATCCCTCCGTCGGCGGCCCCAGCTTCCAGGACTTCAAGATCGAGCGACCCGAACATTCGC
>CAZDYB010000399.1:0-4719 GCA_964509045.1 uncultured Akkermansia sp. | reverse complement strand
CACGCCCGGTTTCCCGGGGTCGCGATTATTCATTCGGCGGGGGCGGGGGGGTGGGGCAGGCACCGTGTTTTTGCGTTGTGGGCGGGAGGGTGGGCAGGGTCGGGGGATGAAGGTCGGAAGGTTCCAGCGTGGATTCACCCTGATCGAGCTGCTGGTGGTGATTGCGATCATCGCCATCCTGGCGGGAATGCTTCTGCCGGCCCTGGCCAAGGCGAAGGAGAAGGCGCGGGCCATCAGTTGCCTGAGCAACATGCGGCAGATCGGGCTGGCCTTCAAAATCTACACGGATGAGCACAATGAAGTGTTCGTGCAGTTGGCCCGGGACGGAGCACCTCCCACCAACGCCATCATCCCCAGTTCCGTCACCTGGTGGCCGGACCTCCTGATGTCGTCGATGGGCGGCAAGCATGTCCGGATCCACAACTGCCCGAGCCTGACGGTGAGCAATGGGTTTGGCATCGGGATGAACCATCCGGAGATCGGGCAGTTCCTGACCACGTTGCCGAGCGTCCGGGAGACCCAGGTGAGGAATCCTTCGGCAACGGTGGTGTTTGGAGATGCGCAGGTGATCCGCAATCCGAACGAGCGGAATCCGGACAACTGGCAGGCCCGGGCCACGACGATGAACATCCTGTTCCGGACACCGAACAATCAGCCCTACTACACCTCGGATCCGATCCGGGTTTTCAACCGGCATGTGGGCCGGGCCAATGTTGCGCATGTCGATGGGCATGCGGAATCGGTGAAGACCAGTCGATTGGGCTTCCAGTTTCCCGAGGGGCACAATGACGCCCTGTGGGACAAGCGATGAGGGTGTTTTTGTTGCCGGGGGGAGGTGGCTTGCGGCGGAGGGGCGGGGGGATAATCTGCGCGGGCGGGAATTGGATGACTTTATGAAGATGATATCGAAGGCGGCTTGGGTTTGTGGTGTGGCGGCATGTGTGGGCCTGGGGAGTTCGGGATGGGCAGGTGACTGGCCGGCATGGCGTGGGCCAAAGGGGAATGGGGTGTTGGATGAACCGTTGCCGGACTCGTTGCCGGTGGAGGGATTGAAGCGGGCGTGGAAGGTGCAGGTGGGGGTTGGATTCACGGCAGCGACGGTGTCGGCTGGACGGGTCTACATGATGGGCAACGTGGACAAATCGGATCGGGTGACGGTCTGGTGTCTGGATGCGGCGACGGGCGGGGTGAAGTGGAAGCGGGATTGGGAAAGCAAGTTGGCGCCGACCATGTATGAAGGCGGGCCGAACGCGACGCCGGTGGTGGAGGGGGATTCGCTTTACGTGGTGGTGAAGCCGGCCCGCTTGCTGCGCTTGAAGGCGGACTCGGGTGAGACCCTGTGGGAGACGGATCTGGCGAAGAAGGTTCCGGCGGAGCTTTCGCCTTGGGGGATTTCAGGATCACCACGGGTGACTGGCGATTCGGTGGTGGTGAATTACGGGAGCAACGGGACCCTTCTGGATGCGGCAACGGGAGCGGTTCGATGGAGCACTGGCAGGAAGTCGCCCAGCTTCAATGTTCCGGCGATGGCGCGGGTGAAGGGTGAACCTGCCCTCATGGTGCTCGCGACCAATGCATTGGTCGGGGTCCGCATGAAGGACGGGGGTGAACTGTTCCGGCACCCGTTCGGGGAGGGGTATTTCTGTCATGCATCGGATCCCATCGTGGAGGGCGAGTCGGTGTTCATCAGTTCGGCGGATCACGGCGGGCAGCGGATCGGGTTTGGAACGGGGCAACCGACGGTGGAATGGAAGACCCGGGAGTTCGGGAACTTCATGGTGACGCCGGTGCTGGTGGACGGGCACCTGTACGGGATCAACGCGTGCGATGCGAAGCAGTCCGAGACGACATTGCGTTGTGTGGATTGGAAGACGGGCCAGGTGAAGTGGAGTCAGCCGGGGTTCGGCTGGGGATCCTTTGTGGCAGGCCCGGGCAACAAGATGCTGCTGTTGAGCGATCAGGGGGAAATGACGCTGGCCTCGGTGACGCCGGAGGGATTCCGCAATCTGGGAAGCTTTCAGGCCTTGGGCGGGAAGTGCTGGACGCCGCCGGTGGTGGCCAACGGTCGGGTGTATGTCCGGAACGCCGCCGGAGAACTCGTGTGTTACCTGCTGCCGCCGACCACCTCCTGAAATCCCCATGAGCCGGGATGCCCAGTCTGGACTGCTGTCGGATCGACGTCTGCAGCGATGCGCCGAGCCGCGTCGGAGCCAGGGTCGGATGCTGGTGATCCGGGGTGGGGCGATGGGGGATTTCGTCTTGACGCTGCCGGTGTTGGCGGCGTTGCGGAAGGCGTTTCCGGACACCCACATCGAGGTGCTGGGATATCCGCGGGTGACGACGCTGGCGTTGGCGGCGGGTTATGCAGACGGGACCCGGGCATTGGAATCGCGTGAGCTGGCCGGGTTTTTTGCGCGGAAAGGAGAGCTGGATCGGTTTTGGTCGGAGTACTTCGCCGGATTCAATCTGGTCCTGAGCTACCTGTATGATCCGGATCTCTTCTTCCAGACCAACCTGGCCCGGGTCAGCCGGGCCCAGGTGTTGGTGGGGCGACATCGACCCGAGGACGGTTTGGGCCAGCACGCCACGCATCAATTGCTTCGGCCTCTGGAACGGTTGGCCATCTTCGAGGCGGATCCGTCGCCGCGCCTCCCCGGATTGCTGGGGGAATCCGGGCAGGGCGATGGGGGTGGGTCGCGACGGGTGGTGATCCATCCGGGAAGCGGCAGTGACCGGAAGAACTGGGCGGAGGATCGTTGGCGCGAATTGCTGGTGCGTTGGGAACAGACGACGGATTGGGAGGTGGTGTTGGTGGGGGGCGAGGCGGAGGGGGAACGACTGGATCGATTGGCCGGGGGATTGGCGCGGGTTCAGGTGGTGCGCAATGAGCCCTTGCCGGAGTTGGCCCGGAGACTGGGCTCGTGTCGGTTGTTTGTGGGACACGATTCAGGGGTGTCACACCTGGCGGCGGCGGCGGGGGCGCGGGGCCTGGTGCTGTGGGGGCCGACGGACGAAGCGACCTGGCGCCCGCACAGCGACCGGTTCATGACCCTGCGTCATGCGGATGGTTTGGCGGGGCTGGAATCCGGGGTGGTCGATGCCCGGGTGCGGGAGTTGATGGAGGAAGGGTGAAGGCGGGAGGTCGGGGCTGGGTTGTCCGGAGGTGGCCCAGGTACACCGCAGATGGAAATGCCGGGGAGCGGACGGATCGCATCGACTTCTTCGAATCTCCCCTGGTCTGCGGGAAAACCTCGGTCCCGATCCGTTCAGGACCAGACGGAGGGATCGGATTCGAGCCGATCCAGGAGGCGGGCATCGGCTGCGGGAAAGGAATGGCCTCTCAGCGCGGGCTGATCCACCCAGGCCAGTTCAGAGCATTCGATGGGACGGGGTTTCGAACCGGGGGCAGCCGTGCAGAGGTAAAAACGGAGCCGGATGGATTTGTCCGGGTAGTGATGGATGATTTCCTCGTAGAGTTCACCGACCTGGATGGCGAGATCGATTTCCTCAACGAGTTCCCTTTGCAGGGCGGTTTGCCAGTCTTCACCCGGCTCCAGTTTCCCACCGGGGAATTCCCAGAGCCCG
Organism: uncultured Akkermansia sp.; assembly: GCA_964509045.1. Lineage (GTDB taxonomy): Bacteria > Verrucomicrobiota > Verrucomicrobiia > Limisphaerales > UBA9464 > UBA6176. The sequence goes on along the minus strand of CAZDYB010000399.1, from coordinate 1,134 downwards.
GCGAGGGATTTGCCGGCGGGTCGACGCGTGATGAGCAGGCGGCCGGAATGGAAGACCAGCGCTGCGGCGACGTCGATCACGCGGGGAATCGTTTCTGAACCCGGGATTGGATCGGGTTCAACGGTTGGGACGGGGCCGCCGGACCGGTCGGTGCAGGACGGCCGGCGGAGAGGCGGGGCGACTTACTGGTTCAGGGCTGGAGGGGCGGGCGACAGGTTGATCGCTCCGGGCGTGATGTTGATGGAATTGGTGAGGGCAGCCGGGGTGTCGAGTTCGGGATGGGCGCGGAGCAGGGCGGCGCGTCGGATGAAGGCATCATTGGCCAGGGAACGGTCCTGGTCGCGCATGAGTTCGTCGTACAGACCAACGGCTTCCTTGGGTTGCTGCAGGGTCTCGTGGAGGCGTGCCTTGGCGAGGCGAGCCTGGCCGGCGTAGATGGCGCCATCGGGATGGGCGATGACGGCCTGGTAGGCGTTGAGGGCTTCGGTGCCGCCCTTTTCGGCGTCGGTACAGGCGGCGATGCCGTACAGGGCGATCACGCCCAGAATGCCGCGGGAAGAGGCGAGGCGATCGAACTGGGCGCGGGCATCGGCGTACTTGCCGGCAATGAACAACTCGCGACCGGCGATGAGGGTGGCCTGATCCGCGGCGGGAGTGCCGGCGTGACGGGAAGCGACGGCGAGGAGTTGGGCGGTGTCGATGGTGTTGCCTTCTCCGCGGGCGGCATGGAGGAGGAGGAGGTCGCGACTGGCGTTTTCGAGGCGGGACGCAGCGTAGTGGCGGTAGATGATGGCCGCGCCGATGGCGACGACGATCAGGGCGATGCCGGCGAAGACGGTGCGCTTGTTGAGTTCGTACCAGCTCAACAGGTCTAATTGCAGCGAGGAATCGGGCGCTACATTCGGAGTCTCGTTGCTCATGTAAGCCGCGCAGGGTGCGTGGGACGGGGTGAAAGGCAAGGCGGAACTGGCAGTGGAAAACGGACGGTCACCCTGCCTGCAGGAAGATCCCGGCCCGGGTCCGGTCCATACGAAGCCTTGAAGACGCGAGGTGACAGGAGTGGAAACGGGAGACGGAGCCGCCCGGATCTTCTTCCGAAATGCCTTCGTCGTTCGCTCGTCGTCCCGCACTGCG
>CAZDYB010000398.1:0-4738 GCA_964509045.1 uncultured Akkermansia sp. | reverse complement strand
GTCGCGGGTCAGGAGTTCGGGATCGATGGCGTCGAACTGGCCTTCGAGGAAGGCGACGCGATCGGCGACGGATTGGAAGGCGAGATCGTTGAGGAGCCAGTTGGTTTTCTGGGTGATGTCGAAGATGGACCGGTTCCATCGATGGGATTCGGCGACATGAACGCGGCCGCGGGGATCGAAGTGGAAGGCGACGCCATTGGAGAGTTGGGGTTCGGTGGCCCAGACCTTGAGTTGGAATCCGGGGGCGAGCTGGAGTTTGGCGGCCTGTTCACCGGCGGCGGCGAACGCGGCGGGATCGGCGGCATGCTGTGCAACCAGGGCATCTGCGACGAGCAGGAGAGCGGGGAGGAGGATGGACCGCATGGAAGGGCAAGGGGCTGACGGAACTGGATCGGGGTGGATGGGAATCAGCGGGTGGAATTGCCGATCCGATACAGGGCGGAGTCGGTGCGCAGGTAGAGGGAATCGCCAACGGCAACCGGCGAGGCCATGATCTTGCCGGGGAGGGGATTCTCGGCGATGCGCTCGAACTTCGGGCCGGGTTTGAGGACGGAGGTGATGCCTTCGCGATTGGGGATGTAGATGCGGCCATCGGCGAAGAGGGGTGAGGCGCTGTGATTGCCGCCGAGACGTTCACGATGGTGCTCGGTGCCGGAGCGGGCATCGAGACAGGTCCACATCCCGCCCGAATCGGAGACGAAATAGAGTTCGTTTCCGACGAGCAACGGGGAGGACATGGTGGGAGCGCCCTTGGCATAGGACCAGACCTTGCGGGGTTCGGATCCGCCGAGTTGCCAGCATTGGATCTCAGGTCGGGAATAGCCTGTGCTCAGGTACATGCGATCGCCGGAGAAGACGGCGCGGGAAGAAATGGAGAAGCCGAGTTGACCATAACGGGCCTTCCACAATTCCCGTCCGGTGGCCGGGTCATAGCCGTAGAGCCAGTCGGCACCCTGGGAGATGAGTTGATCCTGACCATCGATGCGGACAATGGCGGGTGTGGAGTAGTTCTTCTTGAGCTGGGGATTGCTGTGGAGGGTGCCGGAACGGTCGGTGCGCCAGGCGAGCTTGCCGGTTCGGCGATCCAGGGCGGCGATGGATTGGGTGTCACTGCCGTCGAGATGGAGGATGAGGAGATCCTTCCAGAGCAGGGGAGAACTGCCGGGACCGTTCTCGTGCATGATGCGGAGGGTGGTGTTGGTCCAGACGACGGAGCCGGAGCGGGTGTCGACGCAGGCGGTGCCGAACGTGCCGAAGTGGCAGTAGAGATGGTCGGCGGTCAGGAAGGGTGTGGGCGAAGCGTAGCTGTTGAGGGTGTGGACCCATTGCGGCTCCTTCTCGGTCAGCAGGGGAATCCGGTGCCGGATGCTTCCGGTATCGCGATCGATGCACAGGGCGAGGAGTTCGATGGCGGCGACCAGTGCGAGCGGTTGATCGCCGGTGTTGGTCTTCATGCGCCGTTCGATGTCCTCGGGCGTGGCCGGGGTTTCGATGGCGGCGGTGACCCAGATCTGGTTGCCGTTGATGACCGGGGAAGACCAGCCGCGTCCCGGGAGCGGCGTGTGCCATTGGATTCCCGAGGTTTCGCCCCATTGAACCGGAAGATTCGTGGCCGTGGCATGACCGAGTCCACCGGGCCCGCGCCATTCGGGCCAGTCCACTGCATGGAGCAGGGGACGGGTCAGGAGGATTGCGACGAGGGCGACGACAGGAGGAATGCTGGACCGGTTCATGGCGAGGTGAAGCGACTCCCGGAAGAATGACCGATTCAACGGCATCGATGCATCCCCAAATCCGGGAACGGCCGAAAGAAGGGTGCGTTGCGCGGCTGTGTGGGCTGCAACCTCAATGCAGCGGCAGATAGACGTCCGTAATCATCGCGTCCTCCATCACGTTGGGGCCGACGTTGACGTAATGGAAAAAGAGGGGGAAATCGCGCAGTGCCTCGCCGCTGGCCGGGAGCCAGACCTCGTAAAGGTATGCTGCTGCGGAAATGTTCTCGCGCGATCCCAGGTGTCGAATCAAGGCGCAGCGTCCACCTGGGATGGTTTTGTTCACCACCCCTTGCGGGTTTGGTGGAACGTCCAGTTCCACAGAGACGCAAAAGTCCGCACGATGGTCGGCAGGAGGAGTGGTGCGGGGATCGGTGTAGTGGACCCCGTAACTGCGATGCCGCTCGGGAGGGAGCTGATTGGCCAGACGCCATTCGATCAACCTGCGGACAGTCTGATGCTCCAGTTGCGGTGGTCCATGGTGCTCCAGCGCCGCCACTTTGGTTTCGGGGAAATGAACGATCTGAACGGTCATGGCTGGTGTTTCCCCAAGACCACATGATTCGCCTTCAGGGAGGGCTTGAGTTTCACTTCATCTCGTCCGGCTTGCGCGTCAGCGCGAAGTAGATGACGTAGAGCCACGAGAAAAAGCCCGCGATGATCGCCCACAGGATTGAACGATTCCGATGCCAGGAACAGGCGACGGCGATGGCCGAACCGAGTCCGATCCCAGTCTGGGTGACAGTGTGTGCTGCCTGATGGGTTAGTTGCGCAATGATCATGGATTCCTCACATCACTGATCGCCCCTGCGCCCATGAACCGGAACACGGAATGCAGGGATCGTCGGGTTGCCGGTCGCCGGATGCGCGGGACTGACATCGCAAGGGTGTACCACAGCATCCACTCGGCTCGCAAGGGTTCGGCCGTCGCCTCCATCCCTCCCCGTGCATCCCGAGGTTGTTGGCGATCCACGGCAGCGACGCTGCGAAGGCATGCGGATCCGTTGAAGGATCCGCAAACCTTCGGTTGCACCGCATCGGGGAGGGTTCAGGCCGGCCTCGCGGTCCAACGGGCCGGAAGATCACAGCCCGGCGCTGAAGGATCCCGGCGACCGATGTCCCGGACCCAACGGCAAAAGCCTTCATGCGTCCTGAAAGGGTGCCAGAGATTCGGTTCGACGGGTGACGGAAGGTTGATGGAGCGGTTCTGGTGACATTTCAGGGCACGGATGCGAATCGGAACAACCCATGGAATTGGTCGCCAGGCTCCCGCAGCCCCGGGCTGGGATCCGGGGCCCGTTGGGGACAACCCACCGCGAGGCGGTTGGCAATCCAACGGAACCAGGACTGGAGCCGACTGACGTTGTTGATTTGCCAACAACTTCGGGATGCACCGCATCCCTCCCTGCTTCATGGAAGCGGCTCAGCCCGGCGCGAGGGTGGGGCTGGGGATCCAACGTGGGTGATCGGTTCCGTGACCGTCGTGGCCGTGGGCGAGGAGACGGGGTTGGGAGCCGTTGGATTGCATGATCCAAAGGGTTGGGGTTTCGCCGGTGCGGGCGCGGCAGAAGGCGATCTGGGTGCCGTCAGGAGATTCCACGGCGCGGAAATCCCAGGTGTGCGGTGTGGGCGGGGTGAGGTCGGTGATGTGGCCGGTGACGGGATGAACCGTGGCGATGCAGGTGCCGCCTTGCGCGAGTTCCGGTTTGTAGTCGCGATTGAAATGGTCGGTGTCGGGTCGTTGCGACTGATATTCCCAGGGCACTTTGGATCCGGGGAGGCGTCGCGGGAACAGGATGTGTCCGTCCCGGGTCCAGGCGGGGATGTTGGATCCGCCACCGCGCCGTTGGTGATTCCCATAGGTGGCCCCGAACCACATGGCCTGGTCGCGGGTCAATGCGCGGTGGGAGGAACCGTCGGCCCGTGCGACATGGACATCGGCCCAATCATGACCGGGATCCGCGGCCTGGGTGCAACCCTGATAGGCAAGCCAGAGGCCGTCGGGCGACCAGCTGGGACCGAAATAGAGTTGATCCGGGTCTGCTGCGACCAAAGTGCGGTTGCCGCCAAGGGTGTCGCAGGTCCAGATCTGGTAACCTTTTGGGCCGGCGAGATGGAATGCCACGCGTTGGCCATCCGGGCTCAGGCTGAGGCCATAGGGAAGGCCTTCGTCCGGTCCGGTGAACTCCCGGGCATCGGAACCATCGAGCTTCATGTTGAAGGTCTGGCCGGGTCGGGTGCGGATGACCTGCATGAGGATGCGTCCGTCCTGCAGGACGAGTTGGGGTGCGTAGAAGGGGGCCATGCGATCGCGGGTGGCCAGTTCGACGAGGCTCCTGCGATCCAGATCGTAACTCCAGACATGGGTCGGTGTGAGGTGGTAATAGTCTTCGAACGGGCGTCCGGGGCCGTCGCGACGGGCTTCCATGCTGAGCATCAGGACCTGACCGCCGGGGAGGAAACCAGTGGGTTGCCAGGTCACCTGATTTGGGGCTTCGACGGCGAGGGGTTCGAGGCCGGAACCGTCGGTGTGGATCCGCCAGGTCCGACCGGCGGAGGTGAAGAACAGGCTGGGGCGGGAGCGGGATGGGGGGTGTGGTCGATGGGAGCAGCCGACGACGCTGGCGACGGTGGCGAGAGCGGTGGTGCCGAGGAACGTGCGGCGTGGGATCATTGGCCCCGGACATTGCCGGGCGAGGGTGGATGAATCGAGGCAGTAGAACGGGGGAGATGGAAACCCGCTTGGAGAAGCGGAGGGCGTGCATCCCGAGACGGTTGGCAATCCACGGCGACCGCGATCGGGGCCGGGGGGGTGTTGCCGGGTTGCCAACAGGTTCGGAGTCCACCGATTGGAAGTGAGCGGCATCAGGTTCGAGTCCGAATAGAAGGGTGATGTGATGGGAAATCCCATGCGTCCTGAAGGGGCGCGGGAGATTCGATTTTCCAACCGAAGCAGGGGGGAGAGA
>CAZDYB010000397.1:0-4749 GCA_964509045.1 uncultured Akkermansia sp. | reverse complement strand
GCTCATGCTTCGGATTCGAGATATTGGCGGGGTCCTGTTGTTGGCGGGGCTGTGGGTGGGTGTGGGATGCAGCGGTGTCCGAGCCCAGGAAAACGAGTATGTGTTGGGACCGGATTCGCAGGTGAAGGCGGGGGTGCCGCGTGGGAAGGTGACGAAGTTCACGCATGCGTCGGGTCCGGAATCGATCTTTCCTGGGACGGTGCGGGATTGCTGGGTGTATGTGCCGGCGCAGTACGACGGGACGAAGCCGGCGGCATTGATGGTATTCCAGGATGGGGGTGGTTACGTGGGAACGAATGGGGCGTGGCGGGTGCCGGTGGTCTTCGACAATCTGATTGCCCGGGGTGAGATGCCGGTGACGGTGGGGGTGTTTGTGAATCCGGGAGTAGTGCCTTCGGTGCGAGGGGAGGCGGCGTTGGCGCGGTTCAACCGGTCGTATGAGTACGACGGTTTGGGATCGGATTATGCGGACTTCCTGGAACTGGAACTGTTGCCGCAGGTGGTGACGCAGACCGGGGTGGTGCTGAGTCCGGACCCGAGTCTCCGGGCGATTGGCGGAGCGAGCAGCGGGGCGATCTGTGCATTCACGGCGGCCTGGGAACGGCCGGACCTGTTCCGTCGGGTTTTCAGCACGATTGGGACCTATGTCGGGCTGCGCGGGGGAAATGATTATCCGACGCTGGTCCGCAAGTTCGAGCCGCGGCCGCTGCGGGTGTTCCTCCAGGACGGCTACAACGATCTCAACATCTATGGCGGCAACTGGTGGGTGGCGAACCAGGACATGTTCAGTGCGTTGAGTTGGGCGGGTTATGATGTGAGGAAGGAATGGGGCACGGGCGGACATGACAGCAAACAGGGTGGGGCGATCCTGCCCGAGGCCCTGCGTTGGCTGTGGCGTGATGCCGGAGCGCCGGTCGTGGCGGGTCACAATCCGAATTCGCCTGTGGGCCAGCTGACCCTGCCTGGTGACGGCTGGCAATTGTTGGGTCAGGGCTATGAGCTTCCCGGCGGCCTGACGACCGCGTCGGACGGACAGGTCTATTTCGCGGACGGGCCGGCGAACCGGGTTTATCGGATTGGCCATGACGGTGGGGTCAGCGTGGTGCGCAATGAGACGTCCGGAGCCCAGGCTTTGGCGATGGTCCCGGATGGGACGCTGATCGCCGCCCAGCCGGAGGGACGGCGTCTGGTCTATTATACCGGGGCCACGGCGGAGCGGTTTGCCGCCACCGACACCGGCGTGAAGGATCTGGTGGTGGCGTCTTCGGGCATCACCTATTTCACGGATCCAACCACCCGTTCGGTGAAGATGATGGATCGTGCGGGCAAGGTGGTGGAACTGGACACCGGGATCGCGTTTCCCGCCGGGGTTTGCCTGACGCCGGACCAATCCCTGCTGCTGGTCAGCGACATGGTGGGGCAGTTCGTCTACAGCTTTCAGATCCAGAGCGACGGATCCCTGGCGTATCGGCAGCGCTATTTCCACCTGCATCTGACGGATGATCCGCGCGGGTCGGGTGCGGACGGGATGTGTGTGGACACCCAGGGCCGGCTGTATGTGGCGACGGGGGTGGGGATCCAGTTCTGCGATCAGGCAGGCCGGGTGAACGGGATCCTGGAAAAGCCCGAACCGGATTCGTGGGCCACCGACGTGTGTCTGGGTGGCAGGAACATGGACGAACTCTATCTGACGGCGGGCGACAAGGTGTGGCGTCGCAAGTTGCAGACGAAGGGAGTCCTGCCGTATCGGGATCCCGTGGTGCCGCCGGCGCCGCGTCTCTGACCGAAAGGCGGACCTCCAACACGACGATGAAACTCCGGGGAAAGCAGTGGAGCGTGCGGCTGACCGGAGGGTTGCTTGCCCTGCTGTTGCCCGGGTGGATGTCCGCCGCGGACGGCTGGGTGCGGCATCGTCTCATCGAGGGCAGCACCTTCCTGGATGATTGTCCGATCTGCGATCGGGTCAGCATTCCGTCACCGCTTCGCGGTTCATTCGAGATGCGGGCGGAGGAATCGAATCCGTTGTTCACGCGCCATGCGCTGAGGAACATCGACTGGACCACGCACGATGCTGGTGGCGGCGAGGTGAGGATCCGTGGCGAAGGCGAGTTCGAGGTGGGTGGGGAGGTGGCGATCACCCAGCGATTGCGGCTGGATGTCGAGGTGAGTCTGGGAGGGACCAACATAGCCCGGCATTTCGTCCAGGAGTTGGGGCCGGCAGTTCGCCCGTGGCCGAACCTGGCGGCGGACCTGTCCGCTGAAGAGTGGACGCAGACCCAGGCATTCCAGATTGCGCTTCGATCAGCGCCATTCCGGGAGTTGTGGTTCATGACGGCGCATGGGTTCACCCCGGGGATTGTCCGGGGATCGGAGCGGGGATATCGGCCGGCGGGAGATGTGTTGTCGTTGGATGGACGGGTGGTACGGGCGAACGAGGAATTGACTGCGGAGCTGGGGATCATGCCGGGCGTTGCGCCGATGGCGTTGGGGTCATTCGAAGTGATTGCAGGAGGTGTGCCGGTGTATTCGCTGCGGGAGCCGGTCTTCAGCGAGACCCTGGGTCCATTGACGCCGGGTCATTTGCTCACGGGTGATGGGCGGATCCTGGGAACGCTGGAAGGAATGCTGAAGGAGTTTGGATCGGTGCCTGCGCCGGTGTTGCCACCGGGCATTGATGCCTTGCAGGTGTTGGACGACGGGGAGGTGTTGTTCTCGACGGATGCGGATGTGCCGACGTCGACGGGGGTGTTGGGTCACGGAGACGTGCTGGGGAGTGCGGGACGGGTGCTGTATCGGGCCAAGGAACTGATGGCGGTGTTCCAGCCGGTGGCGGGATCGGATCCCGCGCAGGTGGGATTGGACGCCCTGCATGTGTGGCCGCATGGCGAGGTCTGGTTCTCGGTGAGCGGCGGATTCGAGTCGGGGACGGTGGGAGGGATTGGGCCTGGGGATGTGTTGAGCAGCGGCGGGTGGGTGGTCTATCGCAATCTGGAACTGGTGGGCCGGTTCATGCCGTTGGAAGACCTGGCGGACTTCGGGTTGGTTGGATTGATGGTGGTGGGGGATGGGTCGGGGTCGGGAGGTGCGGTGACGTTGACCGCGACGCGGGTGGGGGAGGCGTTGCGACTGGGCTGGAGCGGTGAGGCGCGGGTTTTCCAGGTGGAATCCGGGTCGGCTGTGGGCGGCCCGTACCGGGTTCGGAGCGAGGTGATGTTGGAACGGGAATGGACTGGGCTGCCTTCGGGTGAGGCGGGGTGGTATCGGGTGATTGGTTGGTGAGGTGGGCTGAGCTGTATCCTGACTGCGTGGGTACCGCTATTGGGTGGGATTGAAGTGCTGGGGCAGGGTTCCCTGTCGTGGGGTGAACGGTTCCACGTGGCCATCGACACACACCACCATGGCTCGGCCGCGATCCAGGTATTCGCGTTGGGGCGGGCGCATGCCGCGGGAGAATCGATGACGGGCGGAGAGGATGTTTCCGCTGGCATCGCCGCTGGGGACCCAGCGTCCGTCATCGATGACACTGATTCCGCCGAAGCCATTGGGATCTCCGTTTTCCTCGACCAACATGAACTTGAGGGAAGGGTTGCGGACTTCGGAGGATTTGAAGTGGAGGGGTGGCTGGCCGGGAGCGTAGATGGATCCGACGCCCAGATTGCGACCGGTGACGAGTGAGACCATGGAGTAGGAGTAGAGGTAGGGATTGCCGGAGGCGGGATTGCGTTGCCAGGCCTTGTGACGGTCGAGGACATCGCGATCGGCGGGGCAACGGAACAGGTTGGTGTTGAAGGCGCCGATATAGCGGGCGATGGCGCTGTTGCGGGCGTCGTTGAAGAAGGCGCGGTTCTGGCTGGTGACGCGGTTCACGTTCCAGAAGATCCAGTCCTCGCGCATGGGTTCGTAGGCACCGCGCGAGGCGACACCGGGAAAGGTGTCGTTGTTGTCCGGCAGGTATTGGAGCAGGGCGAGGCCGAGTTGTTTGAGGTTGCTGGTACACACCGCCTGATGTGCCTTGCCCTTCGCCTTGGACAATGCCGGCAACAGCATCCCGGCGAGGATGGCGATGATGGCGATGACGACGAGCAGCTCGATCAAGGTGAATCCGGAGCGATGAGGCGTCGTGCGTCGGATGGCGGGGAGCATGAACAACGCATGCCAGCGTCGGAGCGGACCGACAAGCCCTTCCTTGGGAGCGATCCCGGTTCGCAGGGCGTCTGCATGAAGCCTGATCTGGAACGGAACCGCATCACAGAAGGCTCACACGAAGGCACGAAGACACGAAGGAGACAGGAATGCAGAGGCGGAGTGGATACGGTTGCGTCGGTGCTGCGTGTGTCCCCTTTCGTGTGTTTTGTGTGTTTCGTGGGCAAGACAGGACCGGGGACCCATCAACCACGAAACACACGAATGACACGAAATCGGAGGGGAGTGGGAGGGCAGATATGAAATCCCCAAGGGACAGGCTCCGCGAAACCCAATGCGGGTGTGTCAAAGGTTGTGATTCTCCGCGTCTCCGCGCGAGTCGATTCCGTTCTCCCAACGGCATGAAGGACCCAACTGGTATGGATCCGCATCACAGAAGGCTCACACGAAGGCACGAAGACACGAAGGAGAGAAAAGTGGATGCGGCGAGCTGGGATTCTTTCAGCCACGGCCATACCGAGATGACACTGAAGAATGGAAAGTTGGCGGGCGTTGTTCCGGAGAGATCCCCTTCAACCCTGTCGTTCGGCGCTTGAATGAGCCTCA
>CAZDYB010000396.1:0-4752 GCA_964509045.1 uncultured Akkermansia sp. | reverse complement strand
CGGCGGATTTGACGGCGTCGCTGGACCGATTGCCGCGGGGAGCGACGGCGATCAGCGATTTTTCGCCGCATATCGAGATGGTGATCCAGCAAGCCTATCTGTTTTCGTCGTTGCTCTATGGCGAAGGGCAGATCCGCACCGGACATCTGGTGGTGTCGTTCCTGAAGGCGGACACTTTGCGCAATGCATTCCTCGGGCTGAGCCGCGAGTTTTCCAAGATCAAGGCGGAGCAGTTGTCGGATGAGTTTGCGCAACTGCTGGCCAGTTCGCCGGAGGAGACGATGTCGGCGAGCGATGGGTCCGGACTCTCGGCGGGGGCATCACCCGGCGACGCGAGTGGGGCGATGGCGCCGGGAGCGGGAGGCAAGCAGGAGGCCTTGCGCCGGTTCACCACTGACCTCACGGAGCGGGCTCGGAAAGGCGAGATCGATCCCATCGTGGGTCGCGATGAGGAGATCCGGCAATGCGTCGACATCCTGATGCGGCGTCGACAGAACAACCCGATCCTGACCGGGGAAGCGGGAGTGGGTAAGACGGCGGTGGTGGAGGGGTTTGCGCATCGGATTGTGGCGGGGGATGTGCCACCGCAGTTGAAGGATGTGCGGGTGTTGTCCTTGGACATCGGGTTGTTGCAGGCGGGAGCGAGCATGAAGGGTGAGTTCGAGCAGCGCCTCCGGTCGGTGATCGACGAGGTGCAGGCGTCGACCCAGCCGATCATCATGTTCATTGATGAAGTCCATACTTTGATCGGGGCGGGAGGCCAGGCGGGGACTGGAGATGCGGCGAACCTGTTGAAGCCGGCACTGGCGCGTGGGACGCTCCGGACGGTGGCGGCGACGACCTGGGATGAATACAAGAAGCACATCGAGAAGGACCCGGCGCTGACACGGCGATTCCAGACCGTGAAGGTGGATGAGCCCGGGGAAACCCAATGCATCCTGATGATGCGCGGGGTGGTGAGCGCGTTTGAGAAACATCACAAGGTCCAGATCCTGGATGAGGCGATCGAGGCGGCGGTGCGGTTGTCGCATCGCTATATCCCGGCCCGGCAATTGCCGGACAAGGCGGTGAGCCTGATTGACACGGCGGCGGCGCGGGTGGCGGTGAGCCAGCATGCGGTGCCGGCGGAGGTGGATGATTGCCGGCGACGCATCCAGGCGTTGGAGACTGAGTTGGGGATTCTGGAGAGGGAATCGGCGGTGGGGATGACGCATCAGGTCCGGTTGGGGGACATTGCGGGGAAATTGGTGACGGAGAAGGCGACGCTGGCGCAGGTGGAGGCGCGTTGGGCGGAGGAGAAGGAGATCGTGGGCAAGATCCTTGGGTTGCGGGCCCGGTTGCGGGCTGCGGGGGCGGCGATTGACGATCCGAAGGATGCGCGGATGGCGCCGGCGGATCCGAAGGATGCGGTGACACCGGAGCAACGGGAGCAGTTGCTGGTGGAGTTGCGGGGATTGCAGACGAAGCTCGCCGAGTTCCAGGGTGAGTTTCCGTTGATCTTTCCGAGTGTGGATCAGCAGGCGATAGCCAGCGTGGTGTCGGATTGGACTGGCATTCCGGTGGGGCGGATGGTGAAGAACGAGATCGAGCAGGTGCTGAAGCTGGCGGACACGTTGGAACGGCGTGTGACCGGACAGCGCCATGCCCTTGAGGCGATTGCGCGGCGGGTCCAGACGAGCCGTGCGCGCCTCGACAATCCGAACCGGCCGGTGGGGGTGTTCATGCTGGTGGGACCGAGCGGTACCGGAAAGACCGAGACGGCCCTGTCCCTGGCGGAATCGTTGTATGGGGGTGAACACAACCTGATCACCATCAACATGAGCGAATACCAGGAGGCTCATACGGTTTCCACGCTCAAGGGATCGCCTCCGGGTTATGTCGGGTATGGGGAAGGCGGTATCCTGACCGAGGCGGTCCGGCGCCGGCCCTATAGCGTGGTGTTGTTGGACGAGGTGGAAAAGGCGCACTCGGATGTGCACGAGATCTTCTTCCAGGTGTTCGACAAGGGGATGATGGAGGACAGCGAAGGTCGGCAGATCGACTTCAAGAACACCATCATCATCCTGACCAGCAATGCGGCTCAGGACGTGATCATCAATCTCTGCAAGGATCCCGAGCTGTTGCCGGGAGCCGAGGGATTGGAAAAGGCGATGCGCGGTCCTCTGACCAAGGTGTTTCCGGATGCCTTGCTCAACCGGTTGGTCGTGGTTCCGTATTATCCCATCAGCCCGGAGATGCTCCAACGGATCATCGGGATGAACCTCAAGCGGCTGGAGAAGCGGATCGTGGAGAACCACAAGGTTCCATTCAGCTACGATCCGGAGGTTCCCAAACTGATCGCCCAGCGCTGCACGGACCTGGAGCGGGGCGCCCGCCTGGTGGATGCCATCATCACCAACACCCTCCTGCCCGAGGTGGGTCGCGAGTTCCTTCAGCGGTTGGCGTCCGGCCAGACCATCAGCAAGGTACACATCGGTGCGCGGGACGGCGGATTCGCCTTTGCCTTTGATTGATCCATGGCCGGGAGGAGGCCAACGGATCATCGGGCTTCTTGGCACGGGAGACGCCGGGGTGCAGCCTTCGGCGCATGAAGCTGTCGGAATTGCACGTCGGGATGCGGGTGAACCACCCGCAGCATGGCGAGGGCGAGGTCAGGTCGATCAATGAGTACCACGCCGAGGTGTTGTTTCGTGAAGGGCGCAAGCCGGTGGATCCCGAGGCCAGCGCCCTGGTGCCGGCGGAAGCGACGGCATCCCTTCATGGAGGAAGCGTGCCGTTGCAGGTGTTGATCGATCGGATTGTGCAGACAACGCTGGACCGCATGGGGGTGGAGAAGCCGGAAGGTTCAGTGCATGAACTGGCGCGACGCTGGCATGGGGGACGGATGGTGATCTCGCCGGCGGATCCGACGATCCAGGCGAAGGAGGTGGAGTTGGAGGTGTTTTTCCACAAGCTGGTGATGATGCGGAACCAACTCCGGGTGTTGGAACAGAAGATCAATGGCAGTGAGACCCTGACGTCGGCGGAGAAGTTCGACTGGCAGCAATACATCACGCGCTGTTACGGCTCCATGACCACCTTCAATCTCCTGTTCAAGGACAAGGAATCGGGATTCTGATCCGCGCCAGCTCAGGGAACGGGTTGGACTGGGGGGCGGACCTGGTCTGGCCGCAGATTTTGCAGATCACACAGATGAGAAGGAGATCGAGTGGGTGGTCGATTGGTTGTCTGCTGCTGGGGTTGCTGCTGACGGGTTGCGTGCGGCGTCATGTGAATGCGCCGCTGAGATCCAGCCTTGGAGACGTTGGCTATTACTTTCATACCCAACAGAGGCCGAACAATTCGGATGACATCCTCTTCATCGTGGCCTTGAGCGGCGGTGGCACCCGCGCGGCGGCCCTGTCCTATGGCGTGCTGGAAGAGTTGCATCAGGTCCGGATGGATGGCCCCGCCGGTTCGCGTCGATTGATGGATGAGGTCGATGCCATCTCGTCGGTGTCGGGCGGGAGTGTGACGGCGGCGGCTTATGGGTTGTATGGGGAGGGAATCTTTACGCGGCTGGAGAAATCCTTTCTGAAGCGGAATGTGCAGGATTCGTTGTTGTGGAGGACCCTGAATCCGGTGCGTTGGCCTTCCTTGTGGACCGGCGAATACGGTCGGTCCGAAGTCGCGGCCGAATACTACGATGAGATCCTGTTCAATGGAGCGCGGATGGGGGACATCCATCGGCGACCGGGTCCGTTCATCGTGATCAATGCGACGGATATTTCGACGGGAGCGCGGTTCGAGTTCACCCAGTATCAATTCGATCTGCTGTGTTCGGACGTGTCGAACATCCCGGTGTCGCGGGCGGTGGCGGCGTCCTCGGCGGTGCCGACGGTCCTCACGCCGGTGACGGTGAACAACTACAGCGGGGAGTGTGGATATGAACCGCCGGAATGGATCCTGCCGGGATCGCGTTCGGCATCGAGTCGGGTCCAGTTGCGGGCGGAAGAACTGCGCAGTTATCTCGACAGCGCGAACCGGCCGTTCATCCACCTGGTGGACGGCGGGGTCTCGGACAACCTGGGATTGCGGGCGGTGTTGGATGCGATGCTCGCGTTGCAGGCGAACCCGGCCTATGCCGAACGGTATAATCTGGCCCGGGTAAAGAAGTTGGTCCTGCTCAGTGCCTATGCCTTTTCGGCGCCGGAAAAGGATTGGGACAGGAAGTCGGCGCCGCCGAATTCGATCCTGACCGGAGCGGCGGCAGCGAGCCATTCACTGGATCGGTTCTCGTTCGAGACGCTGGAATTGATCCAGAGCGAGTTCGAGCGATTGCAACGGGTGCAAGGGGCGGGATCGGGCGTGAAGCTTTATCCGATCTTCGTGAACTTCACGGACTTCAGTGATCCGGAGGAGAGAAGGTTCTTCTTGAATGTGCCGACCTCATTCTTCCTGCCGAACGGGGATGTGGATCGGATCCGGGATGCCGGACATCGGCTGCTGCGTCACAACGCGGTGTATCGGCAATTGCTGACGGACATGGGATTGCCGGCACCGGAGGCGGATCAGGATCGGGGATTCCTGGACGCGGCGGCGGGGGATTGATCCGGGAATCCATTCCCTCCGGCAGATGCCGGATCCGCTGCGTCCGTCAGGATTTGGCTGGGGACAGGCTCCTTTCCCCCTGATTCAACAAACTCTCACCTGGCTTCGTCCGCTTTCGTCGTGAGATATCGGCGGGAAACGAAATCCGTCATTGGATATTTG
>CAZDYB010000395.1:2219-4756 GCA_964509045.1 uncultured Akkermansia sp. | reverse complement strand
CGGCGTTCATGGCGAGGCTGAGCCGCCAGGGATGGTCGGGCACACTCCGTTGCACTTCCGGTAGGAACAGCGCGGCATGGGTGTCGATCTGGCGTCGAAGCGCCTGTTCCTGGACTTCGCGGAGTTCGGGAAACCGGGTGCGCAGATCGCGATCCACCCAGATGCTCACCGGCACGGAACGGAGCATCGAGACGAGGGAAGTGCGCAGGAAGTCGGCGAACGCGCGTTGCCGGTCCACAGTCAGGTGGGCGCTGGCGGCATGAGCCCGCACCCAGTCCACTGGGTGACGTCCGCCTTGCAGAAGGCGCAGGGCTCGACGGGGCCGTACCAGAGGCTCGGCGCGGGAATGTCTTCGTTCATCGTGCGCACGATATCACCGGGGAGCGGACAACTACGGTCCGCGGGCTGATGAAGCGTTGAGCCTGGATCCGGCAGTTGAAACCGAAGATGGCGCAGGTGTCACAGGTGCCGAGGGAACCTGCATGGCCAGCGCGGTTCATGACGGGTGACAGGCAGATCTGGTTGGGCTTGGAAGGGCAGGGCATGGAGCATCCGTTCACCACCTGAGACTCCCTTCCAGGGGCGGTCATCCGCTGGGGTACACCCAAGGCCTACCCCCCGGACCGGTTGGAGAAACCGTACCCGACCTGACTGGAACGGACCCAGACTGGACATGGAACGGAGAGGAATAACGACCGGACAAAACCGGACAAATTTCTTTCCGGTGCTTTCATTTTCCTTCACGCTGACGGCAGAAATTGGCCGAAAATGGGCCATTTTCGAAGAATCGAGTCAGGGTTCGACCCCCGCCCCGCGCACCATTTTCCTGATCCGCCGTTGGAGCGGGCTTCCCGTCTGCGTTTTCTTCGGCTGCTTTTTCGCCTCGTGCTGGTCCTCCTGTCCTCGTTTCAAGGGGTCCCCATGAAACCTTTTCCTGCCAGTCGACAGGGGATTGCTTGTCCGAGGCAGCCTTGCCGCGGCAACATTGTTCCGTTCAGGAAACGGAACTGCAAAAAGGATGGCCAAAACGACCTAACCAACAGGCCGACCGTGTTTGGGTTCCACAAAAAATGAAAACCATGAAAAAAATCGCGGCAATGTCCTGCGCTGCGGCTGCCCTGCTGGGGGCCGGAGCACAAGCGGGCACGTTCAACAGCGACTTCAGCAACCCCGCCCAACCGGGGATTTCGCTGGTCGGAGGGTTCCGTGCGGATGGGGTCACACCCTATCCCGCCATCGTGAACGGGGTGCTGGTCCTCACCTATGCAGAAGCAAGCCTGTCGGGCATGGCAGTGCTGGACAACCTGGACCCCGGGAGTGCGGTGTCCGGGTTCAACATGACCTTCAAGGTGCGCATTGGCGGTGGCACCTCGGACCCTGCGGACGGCATGTCCATCTACTTCGGTTCGGAGGACCTGTTTGCTCCCTTTGGCGAGGAGGGACCCGACGGAGCGATGGGTCTGGTGATCGCCTTCGACACCTTCAACAACGGCGAAGGGGAGGCTCCGGCGATCGACGTCCGATACGGGGGCAACCTCATCGGTCGCGTTCCCTACACGGCGGCGAGTCTGCAGAGCGACACCTTCACGGATGTCAGCATCACGCTGAAGCCGAACGGGACGCTCGACATGACCTACAAGGGGCAGACGGTTTTCAGCAACCTCTTCATTCCCGGCTACGAGTACGCCGAGCGCAAGTTTGCCTTTGGTGCACGCACCGGCGGAGCGTGGTCGAACCACTGGATCGATGATCTGGCCATCACCACCACCGTGGCGGGGGCACCCGCAGCGCCTTCCCTGACCCTGGCGCCGCAATCCCAGACGGTGAACGAGCATGACCGGGTGGTCTTCACGGCGTTGCCCGCAGGGACGCCGCCGTTCGAGGTGGAATGGTTGGTGGGCAACTCGGTTGTCCCGGATGTGAATGGATTGACCTACGTCATTCCCAGCGTCTCGGCCGCATTGAACGGAGCCAACGTCCGGGTCCGGTTGGTGAATGCCCAGGGGCCCTTCACCAGCGAACCCGCAGTGCTCACCGTCAATGCCGACACCACGCCGCCGACGATCGCGTCGGTCCGCGGTTCGGAGTCGTTCCGTGAGGTGACGGTGACCTTCTCCGAGGCGGTGTCCGCCGCCACGGCCGGTGTGACCGGCAATTATTCCCTCGCCGGCCTGAGTGTCAGCGGCGTGACGGTCCTGAGTCCGACGACGGTCCGGTTGACCACCTCGCAACAGACGGTGGGGTCCCGGTACACGGTGGTGGTGAACAACGTTGCGGACGCGGCGAATACGCCCAACCCCATCGCGGCCAACTCGAGCCGTGAGTTCGGTGCCTGGGTGCTCGCCCGGGGATTCCTCAAGTTCGAGAGCTACCTGGGCATCCCGGGCGTTCCGGTCCAGGCCCTCTTCGATGACCCCCGGTTCATCGCAGGCACGCCGGATGTTGTCGGATTCGTGTCAGCCTTCGACAGCCGGTCATTCTATCCCACCGACGCCACCGAGAATTACGGGGCGCGGATCTCGGGCTTCTTCACCCCG
>CAZDYB010000395.1:0-2209 GCA_964509045.1 uncultured Akkermansia sp. | reverse complement strand
GGAAGCCGGTGAATACCGGTTCTTCTCACGGTCGGATGATGCGTCGCAGCTCTTCCTGAGCACCAATTTCGATCCGGCCAACTCGGGGCCGATCGCCGAAGAAACCGGATGCTGCAACGGCTTCCTCGAACCACCGGCAGGCCAGACCTCGGAACCGCAGTCGTTGGCCGCCAATACGCCCTATTTCATCCAACTCTTCTACAAGGAGGGTGGTGGCGGTGATTTTGGCCAGGTCGCAGTCCGTCGCGAAGGAGACGCGACACCCGCAGGCAGCCTGCTGCCGATCCGGGGCGACTTCATCAGCACCTATGCCGACCCGGATGCCGCGAGCATCACCATCGGGTCTGCCCCTGCGAGTCTGACCGGCGCGGAGAACACCACGGTGACACTCACGGCGGCGGCGACGGGATCGCCTGCGCCGGTGGTCATCCAATGGCAGCGTGCGGAACCTGGCAGCGGGACGTTTACGGACATCGCGGGTGCGCGGGGAACCAGTTACACCACGCCTGTCCTCAAGCAGAGCACTGACGACGGTGCGCGTTACCGGGTTGAGGTCCGTGTTCCGGGCGGGACGGTGGCCAGCGATCCCGCCACGTTGACGGTGATCATCGACAGCACGCCGCCGGCGATTGCCGGTGCCTCCTCCGGGGCCAATCTGAAGAGCGTCACGCTCAGCTTTTCCGAGGACATGCTCGCGACGGGCCTGGCGACCCCGGGCAATTACAGTGTTCCGGGGGCGACGATCTCCTCGGCCACGGCCATCAACAGCCGGACTGTCCGATTGAATCTGGCGGCTGCCATGCCGCAGGGCACGGCGACGACCGTGACTGCGTCGGGTGTCCGTGACAGTGCGGGCAACGAGATCGTGGCACCGGGCAATACCTTCACCTTCACCACGCCGGTGATTGTCCCGGGTGCGGCGACGTTCGAGGCGTTCACGGGGATCGGCGGGGTTTTGCCCTCGGATCTGCGTGCCTCGCCCAAGTTCCCCAACTCGCCGGATGTCGTCCGGTTGGTTCCGGGTTTCGAGCTCAATGGGTTCGGCGACAACTACGGTGGACGTATCAAGGGATTCTTCACGCCGACGGTCAGTGGCAATCATCTTGCCTACCTGGCGGCGGACGACGGGGCTGAGCTCTGGGTCAGCACCGATGATTCCGAGGCCAATCTCCGACTCGTGGCGGTGGAACCTGTATGGGCCAACCCGCGCGAATGGACGGGTGACTCGGCTGGACGTCGGACCGAGGCGGCCAACATCGATCCGGCCCAGTTCGCGCCGAACATCTCCGTGCCAATCAACCTGACGGCAGGGACGATGTATTACGTTGAGATCATCTGGAAGGAAGGCGGCGGCGGCGACCATGGCGCTGCGTTGTTCCTGCCGGAAGCCGAGACGCCGGAGAACGGCGCGCTTCCCACGTTCGGGACGCAACTGGCCACGGCCATCGATCCGAACCTGCTCACGACGCTGTCGTTGCCGCTCTCGATGCGGTCCGCTCTCGGCTCGGGTGGCCAGGCCGGTTTCAACGCCCGGGTCCATCAGGTGGCACCCGGTGGCACCACCGGCCTGCCCACTTACATCTACCGGGCGGAGCAGCAGTTGGCCGGCATCATCGATCCCAATGCGGCTGATCTCTCAGGCGCTGTGGGCGGCATCTTCCAGATCTCGGACATCATCAACTGGAATCAGGACTTCGCCTCTGCGGAGATCGGAAACTTCCAGAGCATCTCCACGCCTTCCTACCCCGACACCACCATTCCCGGTGTGCCGGGTATCGGCGTGCGCGAGGCTTCAGCCACCGACAACATCGCAGCCGAGATCATCAGCTACATCGAGTTCCCGGCGCCCGGCGTGTACTTCATGGGAGTCAACAGTGACGACGGATTCAGCGTCACGGCAACGGATCAACCCCCGGCCAACAACCTCGGCCTGTACCTGGAGGCGGGTGGCAATCGGACCGGTCATTTCGCCATCTCCGGCGGAACCGACAAGGGCGGCGTGTTCCGCCCGATCACCGTACCGCTGAGCGGCAAGGTGGTGTGGGCGGATCCTCCGTTGGCAGATACGGCCCTGGTGAATGCGGCGGCGGTCGCCGGCAACATCGCGGTCATCGAGCGCGGCGTGAATCCCTTCTCTGCCAAGGTTCAATTCGCAAAGGATGCCGGCGCCATCGGGGTCATCATCGTCAACAACCGCGATGCGGACAGC
>CAZDYB010000394.1:3655-4759 GCA_964509045.1 uncultured Akkermansia sp. | reverse complement strand
ATACCGGCGAGGTCCGGGGCTGGCGCGCCAAAAAGTTGGGTGGAAAGGGGAGGAACGGAGCGGCGACGTTTGGTCGCCGTTGAACCAGGAACGGCGAGGTGCCCTCGCCGCTGCGGGGCGGTGGGGAGGGGAGGGTTTCACGCGACGGCGCAAGGGAGGCGACGAGGGGAGGCGGGAAGTGCGGGGTTTGATGCTTGGTCGGACAGTCCTTTTCGTGTGTTTCGTGTGTTTCGTGGACGGCTGGTTCCAGTGGTTTGGGGAGGGTTTCTCCGAGGATGGGACGGCGACCGGACGTCGCTGTGTCGGGGTGGTGGAAGTGGGTCTCACAGGAAGGCATGGGCGGGTGCCTGCTGGATGCTGCGGAGATTCAAGGAGTGGGGACGATCTCCTTGAGACCCGATACTCGCCTTGATACGGTCTTTTCCCATGACAACGACTGTCACCGGCCGCAACCAGATCACGGTTCCGGCGGCCATCGTCGCCCGATTCGGTCTGCGTCCCGGGACCCGCATCGAATGGGTTGCGGGAGAGTCCGACGACGAGTTCCGGTGTCGCATCGTTCCGGATCCAGCGGTGTTGGCCGGGCGTTTGCGGGGAGCAGGTCGCCGGCATCTGAAGCCCGACAAGGAACATCCCCTGGACGCCCTGCGACGCGAACGCGAAGCCGAGTAGGGATCCGCATGGCTCATCGGCCCAAGGTCCTGCTCGACACGTCGGCGCTCCTGACCCATCTGCTGGACGAACCAGGGGCGGACATTGTCCACCAACATCTCTCGGACGGTCCGGAGCATGCGCATGTCGCGGCTCCCACCCTCGCGGAACTGGAGCGGCGTCTGGCCGGTTTCATCCGGGACGAACAGGAGCGCGATGGCATCCTGGACCATTACTGCGGGCAGTTGTGTACCGTGGTTGATGTCGACCGGGCTTCGACGGAAGCGAGCATTCAACTGCGTCGGAGTTGCCGGGATCGGTTGCCCTTGGTCGACGCCCTGATTGCGGGCTGTGCGGTCCGCGACGGACTGATCCTGATTCATCGGGATGAACATCTGGCAGGCATCCCGCCAAAGGTTCTGGGGCAGGTCCGCCTTCCGAAACGGGATGGTG
>CAZDYB010000394.1:0-3645 GCA_964509045.1 uncultured Akkermansia sp. | reverse complement strand
GGATCCAGGCCGTACGGATGGGAATCAGCGCTGAACGTGAGGGTTCACGAGCGATGGGTTTCCGGGAAGCTCCAGGGACGGCGAACCGTGCTCGCAGCTCCGGGATGGAGTGGAAGGAGCGGCGACGTTTGGTCGCCGTTGACACTCGAGTTCACCGGCGTGCCGCGCTCGATACCGGGGGAGAGGGAACTTCCTGCGGCCTGACGGGGTGGATCCAATGCCAACCATCTGGATACGACCCCATTGCTTGCGCGGATTGCTGGCGTGGTCAGGGCTTTTTGGCGGCCTTTTTTTCGGCGGCCTTCTTTTCGGCATCCAGACGACGGTCTTCCTCGCGCAGTTTTGCGAGGACGGTTGGATTCATGCCATGGGGACAACGGTTCTCGGCGAAGGCCCAGCAACTGGCGGCGATCCAGTTCTCGCGGTTGTTGGAGTGGGCGGGTATGCCGCGGCAACGTTTGGCGGACCTGGGGTCGGCGTTGAAGTCGGTGCCGGGGGAACTGGCCGGGGAGACCTTGGGGACATCCCAGTAATCGGCGCCGCAGGGGAGGAGTTTGGGATGCTGATTGTGGGGAAAGACGGCTTCGTAACCGGGCACGGGACAATCCTGGAGAGGAATGCCGCCGTTGGCGCCGCCGCACTGGAAATGGGCATGGGTGGGGCTGGCGCTTTCGGGATTGCCGGTGCGACCCATGGTGCCGACGAGATCTCCGGCCTTCACGGGCATGCCGGATTTGCCGGCGAGGTCGCGCATGTGGAGGGTTTCGATGCGGGAGATGCCGGAGCCCTTGCGCCAGATGCGGATGCGTGCGTAGAGGCCGGCGGCGGCACTGGAATTGTTGTAGGTATCCTTCCCGTGATGTTCGAGGCGGCCGCCGCAGGTGGCGAACACGGGGTCACCGACATCGCCGGCGCAGTCGATGCCGTGGTGCATCTTTGGGGCGATGATTTCGGGATGGTGTTCGAGGAACGGGCGGATGGAGGTGTAGGTGGAGACGGATTCGGGATTGAGGATGCGGTACTCGACGGGTCCATCGGGATCGTTGCGGATGCACCAGTAGGGACCGGGATCATTGACGTTCCATTTGGTGGCGGCCTTGAAGGCGACGGCGAAGGCGGCTTCCGGGGTGGTGTAGGTCTCGCGGTTCCGTCGGATGAAACACTCGTACAGCTTGGTCTGGCCCTTGGGCACGGTGACGTCGCCGAGCCCTGGGATGAACACCTTGGCGCCGACCTTCACCCGGCGGGAGATGATGTCGTAGACATGGCGGTCGGCGGGGTCGGGTTTGTATTCCTGGAGCCAGGCTTTCAGGGTTTCGAGGTCGAACTCGGCGTTGGACAGCGTCCAGGGGCGGGGTTTGTCCTGGTAGACGTGCCAGAGGCCCTTGGAGTCTTCGCGCAGGGTGGATTTCCAGGTCCACGCCTTGCGTCGGCCGGCGGCGGTGTAGCTTCCATACCAATGGCTCCAGGGCGAGTAGGTCGTCGAGACGGTGAGGGTCGGGAACCCGGACTTCATCCCGCGTCGGGCGGTGGCATCGGGGGTGTGGGTGCCGGGTTCCCAGAAAACCGACTTGTCGGGTACGGGAACATTGGAGGTGGGCTCGAACCACGTGGGCTGACACCAGACCAGGGCATGGACCGTGTGTTCGGCCACCAATCCGTGGGCCGGGGTTTTGGTGGCGTCGTAATCGAGACGGATGAAGTTCCTCAGGGGTGCGGATCTTGACGGATCAGCCGACAGCTCCAGTCGCCAGCGGGACTTTTCTTCGGAACTTCCGGGAAGATCGGCGTCATAGGTTCCGCGCCGAAGATCATATTGGGCGCGGAGGACCGGATCGGGGCCGAGTTTGGCGGAATCGGCGGGGCTGGTGATCTTGAGGTGGAGCAGTTCGAGGGTGATCGACCCCTTTTTGCCGCGCGGGACAGCGATGACGAGCTTGCCCTGGGCATTGGTTCGAAAGGTCTTCGACACGGCATCGACGAAGACCTTGGCGGCGTCGCTGAGTCGCACGGAGGTGACGAACGGTTTGCCGGCGAGGGCGGCGTAGACGGGGGCCAGGTGATTGGTTTCGAAATCGGCCCAACCGCTGCCGTCGGAAGGACCGGTGTAGGCGGGGGTGAACCCTTTGACGGCGCACAGGAGTTGTACCAGGGACTGCAGGAATGCGGTGAACTCGGTCCACGCGCGTTTTCGAGCCACCAGACTGTCGCGTTCCTTCACGGATCTGGGCTTCGGCCGAGGGGTGGCGTCGATCTCCGCGGAGAGCTTGTCGAGGGCGGCTTGATCGCTGGCGGTGAAGACGGAAGGGGTCTTCGGGATGGCATCGAGGGAGGCGTAGGAACTGTCGCGGAGGATCTGCTGGGCGTCCTTGTTGCCTTCCACATGTTCGACCACGAGGCGGCCGACGGAGGCGAGATCGACGGGGGCGAGGGTGTGGGCGTCGAGCAGGGTGATTTCGACGCGGACCGGAGCGACGACGGAGGCGCTGGCGATCCTGGGTTGGGCCTTGCGGTCGACCGGGGCGGCCTTGATGGCGGGGGTGATCGAGCGGACCGGTGACTTGCCGGTCCTGGAGCCGCTGGAGTTGGAGGGACTGGCCATGGTGTGGAGAGCCGGGTTGGGACGGGGTCAGGTGATGCAGCGGTAATCCGAGGGGATGTCGTCTTCATCGACATTGCATTCCTGCGGCCCGTGGGTGGCTTCGTCGTCGAGATCGGCATCATCGACGGACACCTCGGCGGCCTTGCGGTCGGGAACGTCGTTGGATTCGGCGGGAGTGGATTCGAGGGTTTCGCAGGTGGCGTCGAGTGTTTCGCGCTCGTGGACGTGACGGAGTCGGCGGATGAGTTGGGCGTCGATGGTGCCGGTGACGGGGAGGTCAACGATGGCCTGGAAGCCGGCGATGCCACGGGCGGTGAGGGGGCCGTAGAGGCCGTCGATGGGGCCGGGATCAATGCCGAGATTGCGGAGTCGTTGCTGGATGCCGCGGATGGTGTGGGCGGGGGCGAGTTCGGCGATGTCGACCGGCAGATCTCCCCAGGGAAGGCTGAGGACGACATTGCGGACCCCGGCGGGGAGGCGGATTTCAGCGATGCCTTCGTCGTTGGTGTTGCCCGGGGGTTGGGCGGCTCCGTCGAGGATGAAGTGGTAGGCGATGTCCGGGACGGGTTGATGATCGATGCCGAGGACGGCGATGCGGATCCAGACGGCGCCGCTGGTGCGGAAGCGGTGGGACTTGTTGGGGGCGCAGGAAACCTCCTTGGGTTTGGGTTCCGGGATGAAGACACGGTCGCCCGGGTGAAGGATGTTGGGGTTGCCGCGGCGCCGACGGAGATCGGCGTTGTCGGGATGTTCCCAGATGGTTTGCCAGGGGATCCGATGACGTTCACCGAGGAGGGAGAGGGAGTCCCCGGGATCGACGGTGTGCCATTGGCCGGTGGGATTGCTCATGGACGATGTCATGGGTGGGTACGGGAATCGCGGGTGGGGTGCAAGGCGGCAGCATCGGCAAGGGGGATGGAAGTGGCGACGCTTGGGCGTCGGTGGGAAGGGGGACGGCGAGTGGAACTCACCGCTCCGGGAATGGGGATGGTTGCCGGCGACGGGTCTCGGTGGGCAGGGTTTGGGGATGGCAACCAGTGAGT
>CAZDYB010000393.1:0-4759 GCA_964509045.1 uncultured Akkermansia sp. | reverse complement strand
GTGAGCCCGCCGCGATCATCGGCGGCGAGGGCCATGGATCCGTCAGGGGTGATGGCCAGCACCTGGAGGTAATGGGGGACCGGGGCGAGATCGCGGACCTTCTCGCCATCGGCACGGAGGATGCGTCCGCGGCCGTTGCCACCGATGGCGACGAACTGGCCCGTGACAGCGAGGGGTTGGAGTCCGGTGACCTCCTTTTCGAATCCGTCGACATTGCGCCGTCGTTCGCCGGTCTTCGGGTTCCACAACTTGACCACGCCTTCAGCCCCGGCGGTGGCCAGTACCGTGGCATCGGGCGACCAGGCGACCCCGAGCACGTGATGGGTGTGGCCTTCGAGATCGATGCGCGGTGCCTCGGCGTCGAGTCGGGTGATGCGGGCAAAGCGGTCGGCGCCGCCACTGGCCAGCCAGTTTCCGCGGGGCGAGAAGGCGACGGCCGTGACGCAATCGCTGTGGATCGGGCCCAGGTCCCGTTCAAGTGAACCGTCGGCAATCTTCCAGATCAGGAGTTCGCCCGAGCGGGAAGGTTCACCCCCACCCGTGGCAAGAAGCTGTCCGTCCGGGCTGAAGGCGAGGGCATTGATCCTGTCGGCGAACCGACGGGAACCGTCGGGCTGCTCCGTTCCGCCCAACACCCGATGCAGGCTCCAGCGACAACCGACATCGATGAGCAGGGTGTTGGTGGGGCCGACCATCAGGTAGTGGTCGGGACCGAGGGCGAGGGTGGCGACGACATTGGTCTGGGGAAGTTCGAAGGTCGCGCGGGCGTGACCGGAGCCGGGTTCCCAGACCGAGCCGATGCCATCGGGACCGAGGAGCAGGAGGGAGGAGGAATCCGTTGAGAGGGTGGCCGTGACGGGCGGTTGGTTGGCGATGAGTCCGACGCGGGACTGGGTGATCTTTAGTTGGGCTTCGGAAGCGGTGATGCGTTCGGAGGCGAGCTGCTGGGCGGCCTGGGCATCAGCAAGGGATTGGTTGGCACGCGCCACGGATTTCTCCGCGAGAGCGACGTCCTGGGTGCTGCCGTCGAGGGTGACGCGGGCCTTGTCGATCCGGGGTTTCAAGGTGCCGATGGCCTTTTGCGCGGCGGCAAGGCGCTCTTCGGCCAGCTTGATCCGGGGCGGCAGATCGGATCTGGCGCGGTCGGCCTCGGCCCTGCGTTGGCCGGCGGCGAAGGCCTTGGATTCGAGATCCTGAACGGCGAGCAGGAGGGAGGCGTGGGATTGGGTGGCCTGGGTCCGGGCGGATTCGGCCGCGTTGGCGGCGGCCTTCAGGGCTTCGGCGAGGGAGGCGTTGGCATCGGGGTTGGTGGCAAGGCGTTGAAGGTCCTGATGGAATCGGTCGGCCAGCGTGGCGTGGGTGTGGGCGACGGAGTGGTTGGTGGTGACGACCTGGAGTTGGGTGCGGGCCTGTTGAAGGAGGGTTTCGGCGGAGTGAAGGGCATTGGTGAATCCGGCGAGTTCGGTGGCGAGTTGATCGCGTTCGCGGGTGGCACCGGATTCCTTGCCGGATTCATCGGCCAATTCCTTTTCGGCATCGGCCAGGAGCTTGGCGTCGGCGGTCTGTTTTCCGAGGGCCTTGGCGAGGGTCTCACCGGCGGACTTCACCGTGTTGGTGGTCTCGGGGATCCAACGGGTGGCATGGGCCAGTTCGAGTCGGGCGAGATCGAGTTCGGCCTGGATGCGGGCGATGGCGCGGCTCGGTCGGGGATCATACGGGAGAGGGTGGGCGTTGGTCAGACCGGATGACGCGTTGAATTCGGCGCGGGCCCAGGCGAGGGACGTGTCGATGGGTTCATCCGGTCCGGCCGGGGTCCATTGATGGATGAGGGAACCGGAATCGAGGGCCCGGAGTTCCCGCAGGCCGTCGCGGGTCTGGAGCGCGACCAGGGTCTGGTGCGGGGACAGGCGTGCGGAGATCCATGGGGAAGCGGGGGCGTGGTTCCAGGCGGGTTGGAGGATTACCGGCTGCCGTTTCCAGAGGCGCACCTCGCGGAATCCAGCGGCGGCGAGAAGGGTGTCATCGGGGCTGAAGGCGAGGGCTCCGACGACATCCCGTTGGGAGGCGCCGTCGAGATCGGGATCGGCGAGAACGCCGAGGGTGGAACCGGAGCGGACATCGACCCATTCGATCCGGTTGGCGCGGCCGACAGCGGCGACGCGGCCGTCGTGGGAGAGGGCGAGTGCGAAGCTGGATTGCCATTCGGGGGCGATGGGTTTCCAGGTGGGGACGATGGAGGTGGAGAGATCGTTGGTGGCGCCCTGGGCGATCCAGGAAGAGAGGAGGGAAAGTTCGGCGGGGGACAGGTTCCGTGCGTTGGCCTTGTTGTCGCGTGGTGGCATCTCGAGGTCTTCGACCTCATGGGCGGCGGAGCGGAGCAGGAGGCTTTGGGCGGGATTGCCGGGGACCAGGGCGGGACCGGAATCGCCGCCCTGGAGCATGAGGGCGGGGGATTCGAGATTGAGGGAGGCTTTGGCGCGGGTCTGGTTGTGACAGGGCAGACAATTGGCCTGGAGCAACGGAAGGATGTCGCGCTGGAACAGGACGGGATTGGGGTGGGGAGAACGGTCGAAGGCGATGGGAGCGGCGGCGGCGTGGTTGCCGACGAGACCGAGCAGGAGCGCGATGAGGAACGGGCGTCTGGGCATGGGGACAATCATGGGACGGCCACCGGCGGGGTGGAGGTGCGGACGTTGACCACGAAGGGTTGGGACCAGACGGGCAGGGTGAGATCGACGGGATTGGCGCGTTTCTCGGCGGTGACGCGGGCGGCCTCGGCGTTCTTGCGGCGTTCCTCCGCCATGGGTTTCTGGTTGGCCTCGGCGGCAGCGAGGTCGGCCTCGGCGGCCTTGAGGGCTTCCTGGGCGGCGACGAGGGCTTCGGGATTGTTGCGGTACTTGCCGGTGACGGCGCCCTGGAGCCACAAGGTGTGGATGCCTGGGGGCAGGGGAGAATCCTTGAGGACGAGTTCGAGGGTGGCCTGGGTGGCGTTCTCGGGAACGGACGATTCCGTGGCCTTGGCGAGTGCGTCATGGCCGGCGGGCTTGAGGTTGAACGCAGCGGTGAATCCGGCCTGACGCTGGACCTTCAGCGGCAGGGTGAGCTTGCCATCGGGAGCGACTTCCAACGCGGAACCGTCGCCGACGGAGACCGAGACAGGGGCGGATTCGGCGGTGACAACGGCGAGTGCGGGCCATTGGTCGGGCCGGGATCGCGAAGCCTCGTTGTTGAAGTCGGTGACCGGCCAGACAACCGAGGTGGTCCGGGCGGTTCGGATGAGGGTTTGACCGGAGACAATGGCTTGGCCGAGCAGGGTGAACCGGGTGGAACCGGTGGCATTGGTGGCGGCGGTGAGGAGCAGGGTGCCGGTGGACTGGCCTTCGGGAATGATTCCCTGGGCGGCGGTGACTCCCGGCGGGAGTTGGGTGGCTGAAAGCTGGATGGGGCCGTTGAAGCCGTCGCGTCGCAATGCCACCACCTTGAGGGCCACGGTCTGGTCGCGTCGAAGGGCGGCGGGGAGGATGGGAATGCTGCGGTTCTCACCGGCCCGATTGGGCGGCATGGCAAAGGTCATCAACTGGAAATCGGGCGACGCACGACGCAGGGACAGGCGCCACGGCCAACGGGGTTGATGCGGCCCGGGATTGAAAAGGTCACGGACGAGGACCCGATAGGTGCCGGCCTGGGGCGCCTCGAAGCGGACGGCGGCATCGCGCGTGGACAACGGGAGTTCGCGGTCACCGGGATTGGCGTCGGTGTCGGCGAGTTCGGCGACATCGGCGTAGAGGATCTCGCCGGCGGGACCGCGGGAGGAACGTTCGCGTTGGATGAGGGCATGGGGATCGGTGGGGAACCCGAGACGTTCGGAGATCAGTTCGATCCAGAGGACTTCGCCCTGGGCGGCGGTGAAGGTGACGCCGTTGGGGACGGTGCGTGGGGCGAAGACACCGGCCACTTCGCAGGGTGGGGTGACGGGCAGGAGGCTGGGTTCGGTGACGGTGAACACCGGGTTGGTGGACAGGAAGAAGCGGAGGGGAACCCGGAGGTCGGAGGCGGGTTGCCAGGTCCAGACGTGGGTCGGATCGGTCAGGGCTGAAGCCGAGGAGCGCCAGGGGAAGGTCTCGGTGACGGGAACCAGCCCGGTGATGGGCGGGGCGGACACTTCGATCGTACATTGTTCGAGGAAGGCTCCATTCGGACCGCGATGCGGGGACGGTGTTCCGCCGGGAAGATTCTGGCCGAAGAGCGTGACGCGTTGGGAGAGGCCCGGATTGAGGACATCGGGTTGGCTGAACTCCACGCGCGGGCCGGGGTTCAATCGGAGTCGGAACGGATGCCGGTCGCCGCCGAGGAAGAGGGAATCATTGAGGCGCAGCAGGAACGGGCCGGGACCGGGGGCGCTGAAGTCGAGATGGGAGCGGCGTCGGACGACGGTGATTTCCTGAAGGTCAGGAGAGAAGACGGCGAGATCGGGGACGAGTTGGGAATCGATGCGTTGGGTGTCGACCTCGATCTGGAAGCGTTGCCCCGGGGTGGCATCGAATCGGAACCAGAGATGGGCCTGGGGAAGGCCGCGTCCGTTGACGGTGAGGCGAGGGGGGAGGGTGAGTGCGGAGTCGGGTGAGGTGTTGGTCGGGTTGAGGGTCCATTCGGGATCCTGTCCGATGACGAAGGCTCGCGGATTGGACAGGCCGAACCGGCCATGGAACCGGACATCGATCAGGCCCGGCTGGAGTTGGGCGGGGAGGATGACGTCGAA
>CAZDYB010000392.1:0-4760 GCA_964509045.1 uncultured Akkermansia sp. | reverse complement strand
TTGGCGGCGAGGGTGACCCGATGGGTTCCCTGCCAGGCGCGCGCGGCACCGGGCACCAATTCAAAGGACTCCTGAGTTTCCTGCCATTCACCCTTTTCGTCGCGGTAATGAGGCCCCGGTGGCGAGCTCGACGATGGAATTGGTGGTCAGGCTTATGGACCCATCCGGAAGCAGGACTGACTCGGTCACCTCAAGGACTCGCTGGTGCGCGTCACGGGACACTACATGGGGAACAGGTCCCAGGTCGTTCCTGGTTGCTGAAGTGTCCTGAGCTGAAGCGCCGAAGGAAATGGTGCCAAGGACCATGAAGGACACGGCAGTGAAACGCGACGAGGCGGTCATACGGGTTGGTTGTTGGATTGCGCGGCCTTGTTACGAGTGCCTAGGAATCAACCGGCCGCAATGCCAAAGTTGGCAAAGATATTTCGGCACTTTCGGGTCATCCAATTGTCGCTGGCTATCGGTCCGACCGATGGCTTTCTCCGCACGGCTCCGCCAACGATCACGCCCCACTCCCGTCTCCGGTCCGAGACAGCGCCGTCGATCAGGAGTTGACCCGTTTAGCCTCCGCGATGCGACGTCCCTTCAGGACACGGAAATGGTGGGGCGCTTGGTTACCCAGAGCGTTGCTCTGGGCTGGTATGCATTGCCCCTTCGGGGCTCCTCTTGGCTCCGAAGGGGTGGTCGCATTCGGGGTTCCGGGTTCCAATCGTCGGACATCCACACGACCCCATTGCTTTCCCAAATCAAGACGTTGCGGCTTTGCGTCGTGGCGTGAGGCCCTCCGCCTCTGCCGGTTTGCAACGCCAGCTTCTGCGTCGTTTGCGTTCTTTCCGGCAAATCCTCCCCGGTCAGAACCTGCAAAGGGCGGTGGGTGATCATTCACCCTCACCCTCCCTTTTCCCCGTCAAAACCCTGGCTGATCAATGAACCGCCGCGTCAGATCCCCATAGGCGTCAATCCGCCGATCCCTCAGGAACGGCCAATGCGTCCGTGTCTCGTCCACCCGGCCCAGATCCACCTCCACCAACAGGTTCTCCGCCCGATCCGTCGATGCCTTGGCCAGGATCTGTCCCGACGTTCCCGCCACGAACGAACGTCCCCAGAACTCAATCCCATCCCCACCCTCCGGTGTCTCGCTTCCGATCCGGTTGATGGCAGCCACATAACAACCATTGGCGACGGCGTGCGAACGCTGGATCGTTTCCCAGGCTCCATGCTGGTGGTCGCCGTGTTCCGCCTTCTCCGACGGATGCCAGCCAATGGCCGTGGGATAGAACAGGATTTCCGCCCCCTGCAACGCGGTGAGTCGCGCCGCTTCGGGATACCATTGGTCCCAACAGATCAACACCCCCAGCTTCCCATACCGGGTGTTCCACGTCCGGAACCCGGTGTCGCCCGGCGTGAAATAGAACTTCTCGTAGTACAACGGATCATCCGGGATGTGCATCTTCCGGTAGATCCCGAGGATCGAACCATCGGCATCGATGATCACCGCCGTGTTGTGGTACAGACCCTCGGCGCGCTTCTCGAAAAGCGACGCGATCACCACCGCCTTGTGCTTCTTCGCCAGCTTCTGGAACGCCTCCGTCGACGGTCCAGGGATCTTCTCCGCCAGCTTGAAATACTCGTGCTTTTCCGCCTGGCAGAAATACTGGGACCGGAACAACTCCTGGGTACACAGGATCCGCGCGCCGTCACGGGCCGCACGGTTCGCCGCTGCCAGGCAGGTTTCAAGGTTCTCCCGTGGATCCGAAGTGCAGGCATGCTGCAACAGGCCAAGGGTCACGGTTCGGTTTCGGGACGGGGTACGACTCATCGAAGCTTGTTCTTGATCTGATCAAACAGGGAGGAACCACGGACGGTACCGGTCGATTCAGCAGGTGGATCACTTTCCATCCCGCGCGGCCGACTCCCGCTGCCTGGGGTCATCCGGGTCGTGTTTTCGGGCAGGGGCTTCACCGGCCCCACCGCCGGCGCCATTTCCCGGAACAGTTCACGGATGAACTTCCCCAAGGTCTCGTTGGTCGGCCCATACCCCTTGTGATAGATGAAATGCTCGAGTCCGTAGAGCAGCTCTCCCGCCGTCTGGAACCGATCCTCCGGCCGGCGTGCCATGGCCCGGTGCAACAGGGCGTTCAACGGCTCGCCAATCTCGGGATTCATCCGGGTGAAATCCGGCAACTCACACGCCACCACGCTGAGTCGTGATTCTTCCGGTGTGTCCTTCTTGAAGACATTGCGTCCCGTCAACAGCCACGAAAGGACCACTCCCGCCGAAAAGATGTCCGACCGCTGGTCCGTGATCTGGAAGTCCGCCTGCTCCGGACTCATGTACTCCGGCTTGCCCGCCACCTCTTCCCCCTCCTTGTCCCGAAGGAATCCCCGGGCCTTCGCAATCCCGAAATCCGTCAGCTTCACGTCCCCTTCAAACGCGATCATGATGTTCTTCGGGCTCACATCCCGATGGACGATCCCCAACGGATTGCCATCACGATCCGCCTTCGAATGGGCGTAGGCCAGGCCGCGGGCAACCCGGGACACGATGAACACCGCCAACTCCACCGGCAGTGGGCGTCCCGACTGCACCAGGCGTTCCTGGAACTGCTCCAGGTTCACGCCCCGGATCAGTTCCATGCAGATGTAACACGCCCCCTTGGTCTCTCCGAGGTTGTAGGTCTGGACGATGTTGGTGTGGATGAGGTCCGCGACCAGCTTGGCTTCACCGATGAAGTTGTCGATGAACTCGGGCTGACGGGCGTACCGCTCCCGGATCACCTTGATCGCCACCCGCTTCACGAAGCCCCGCGCCCCGTGCTGCAACGCCTCGTACACGATCCCCATCCCACCCTCATAGATCTTGCGCACCGTCTCGTAGCGCAATTCGGCAGGAATACTGGGGATCTGAGACACGCCCGTCATGGTGTTGAGACCGTGAGGCAAGTCAAGGCAACCGCTCGCCCCGACCCGTCACCACCAATCGATACCAATCCTCCCGTCCCATCGACACGTCCAGGGCCCGCGTGATCGCCGCGATCCGCTCCGGTTGCACACTCCCCACCACCGGAATCATCCGCGACGGATGCCGCAACAACCACGCCAGCGCGATCTCCGTCCGACCCACCCCTTCACGCTCCGCCAACTCATCCAGGACCCCACGGACCCGCTCCACCCGCTCCACCTCCGCCAGGTCCATCCCCTCCAATCCACCCGTCCCCAATACCCCGCGTCCCAACGGACTCCACGCCGTCGGTGTCATTCCCTCCATCAAACACTGGTCCAGCAACCCATTCTCCAGCGCCCCCGGACTTCGCAGGCTGACCTCCACCTGATGCGTCACCAGCGGACTTCCCCAGGCGCGCTGCAGCAATGCCACCTGCGAACACGTGAAGTTCGACACCCCGAATTCCCGGACCTTGCCCGATGCCCGCAACCGACCGAACACACCCGCCACTTCCTCCGGATCCATCAGGTAATCCGGCCGATGCAGGATCAACACGTCCAACGCCTCGATTCCCAGGCGCCGCAACGATTGTTCCACCGACCACACGATGTGTTCGCCCGAGAAATCGTAACGGTGAGGCGCTCCAACCGGGACGTTGGGGAGCCGGATCCCGCACTTGCTCGCGATCACCAGTCCGTCCCGGATTCCCGGCCGTTCCCGCAGGGCTTCACCAAAGATCCGTTCGCACTCCCCTCCCCCGTAGATGTCCGCCAGATCGAAGAACGTATAGCCGGCGTCCAACGCGGCATGCACCGCCCGCCGCCCCGTCCGGTCCCCATCCACCGGAGCCGGTCCGCCCTCGGATCCCGCCAGACGCCAACACCCGTAGGCCATCCGCGACACCCGCAACGCCGACCTTCCCAGGAGCTGGCTGTCCATGTCCGTGGTTCCTCAGCGGAGGTTGAGGTGCTTGTCCGTCACGGCTCCCTCGGATGCCGAGGCCACCGTGGCGGCGTACTTGGCCAGCACGCCCGAGGTGTACCTCGGCTTCGGCTGTTTCCACGCCCTCAACCGCGCATCCAACTCCGTCGCCGAAATCTCGAGATCGATCTTCCGCCGCTCGGCATCGATCCGGATCGGGTCGCCATTCCTCACCACCGCCAACGGTCCACCGGAATAGGCTTCCGGTGTGACGTGCCCGATCACAAACCCATGGGACCCACCCGAGAACCGGCCATCGGTGATCAACGCCACTTCCTTACCCAATCCCTTGCCCATGATGGCCGAGGTTGGCGACAGCATCTCGCGCATGCCCGGTCCG
Organism: uncultured Akkermansia sp.; assembly: GCA_964509045.1. Lineage (GTDB taxonomy): Bacteria > Verrucomicrobiota > Verrucomicrobiia > Limisphaerales > UBA9464 > UBA6176. The sequence goes on along the minus strand of CAZDYB010000392.1, from coordinate 495 downwards.
CCACGCGGTCCTTCATAACGGATCACGACGACATGGCCGGCCTTGACCTTGCCGCTGAGGATTCCCTTGAGCGCGCTCTCCTCGTTCTCGAACACGATGGCCTTGCCGTTGAAATGCAGGCCTTCTTTCCCGGAGATCTTACCCACCGCTCCCAACGGACACAGGTTGCCGCCAAATGCGACCAGATGGGACGTCGCCTTGATCGGGTTCTTGAAGCTCCGGATGATGTCCTGTCCCTTCGGATACTTCGGCGCCTTGCGCAGGTTCTCGCGCATCGTCTTGCCCGTCACCGTCAGGCAATCCCCGTGCAGCAACCCTTCGTCCAACAACATCTTCATCAAGGGCACCGTCCCCCCGATCTCCACCAGGCGCGCCATCACGTACTTCCCACTCGGCTTCAGATCCGCCAGCACCGGCACCCGCTTCCCCACCCGCGTCCAGTCGTCCAGCGTGAGCTTCACCCCGGCACAATACGCCATCGCAATCAGGTGCATC
>CAZDYB010000391.1:0-4766 GCA_964509045.1 uncultured Akkermansia sp. | reverse complement strand
ACACCGACTTCAGCAACTCGGTGCTGCGGGCGGCGGGGTTCTCCCGGATGCGCCGTTCCTCTTCAGCGACCAGGGTGAACAGGCCGTCCATGGCCTTATCGGTCACATAGGCATCGACATCGACAGCCGGGGTGCGCAGGAGCGGACCCATGGCCTTGGTGCGGTCGACGACCTGTTTGTACGCGGCGGTGGCACCGGTGCGGGAGGTGGCCTCCTGCACGATGGGCAGGAATCGTCGGGCCAGTTCTTCCCGGGTGCTTTCCTGGAAGTAACGGGTGGCAGCGTCATCCGGTCCGGCGAGGATCCTGCGCGCGTCAGCGACGGACATCTTCCGGAGGCTTTCGGTGAAGACTTCGGCTGCGGCCGGCACGGCCTGCTCCGCGGCCTGGTTGAGCGTGAGGATGAAGTTGTCGGCGATGCGATCCTGTCCGACGGAGCGCAGGGTGTTCTCGATGCGGCGGAGCGATTGGGGCATGGGGATGCGCACGTTGAGATTGGTGAAGAATCCATTGGTGCGTCCGAGGGATGCGATGGCCTGGTCGAGTCCGCGCCCGAGCGCTTCCTTCAATCCGAGCGACATCTGTCCGGGTGAAAGCTGGGCGGGTGGAAGGGTGACGACGTTGGGCGTGTTGGCCGGGGTGGTCGCGGGAGTTGAACCGCGAAGGAAATCGAAGAGACCACGACGTTTCGCCGGGGTCGGTGGTGCGGGGGCTTCGGCCGCGACGATCTGGAAGGCGAGGACGACGACGAGAAGGGTGGGGGTGATGCGGATCCGGGAGGCGGGGGAAGGGGGGGTCCTCATGGTCCACCTTATGCCGCGCAGGGCTGGCGATTCAAGATGGGGAAAGGGTTGGGGCGGTGACGTCTGGGTCGTCGAGAGAGTGGAAACGGCGAGTGAATCTCGCCGCTCCGGGGGAAGGGCATTGAGGTGCGGAATGAATTCCGCGCTCCGGAGGGAGTGGGGCGGTGACGTCTGGGTCGTCGTGAGAGTGGGAACGGCGAGTGAATCTCGCCGCTCCGGGGAAGGGCGTTGGGGTGCGGAATGAATTCCGCGCTCCGGAGGGATTGGAGCGGTGACTGTCGCTCAGGCGATGGGGCCGAAGAAACCGGACCACCAACGGGCGCCGCCAAAGATCCACACCACGGCGCCGACGGTGAGGTAGGGTCCGAAGGGAAGTCGACCGGACCATTCGCGTCGGCCGATGGCGATGAGGGAGACGCCGACGACGGCGCCGAGGAGGGAAGCGAAGCCGAGGGTGAACAGGGTGGATTCCCAACCGAGGAAAGCGCCGATGGCAGCCATGAACTTGACGTCGCCGAACCCCATGGCTTCGCGGGGCAACACGATCTGTTCGGCCCTGGCGGAGAGGAAGGGTTCGTCGGTGGGGACGAAGACATCGGGCCCGACACGGAGTTCGCGGATGGACAGGGCGATGTCGGCGACGGGATAGCAACGATCGGTCATCTGGATCTGGCGACCGGACATCCGGATGGTGTCGCTGTCCCGGTAGAAGATGTCGGCGAAGGGGATCTCGCGATCGGGAAGGCGGACGCCGTCCTCGTGGAAGACGACGAGGGAATCGGGTTCGAGTTGGATCCTTTCGCGGCCGAAGAGGAGTTTGCCGAGGCGGACGACGCCATAGACGACGCCGAATCCGACGGCGATGCCGATCATGCTGCGGAGGAGGGCCTGGGAGGCGGAGGTGGACAGGTGGAGACCTGGGGCGAGACCGGACAGGAGGAAGCCGGCGACGGTACCGCCGAGGGTGATCTGGTCGGGGATGATGAAGTGTTCGAAGTCGATGAAGGTGGCGACGATGAACGCGGAGAAGAGGACGCAGAGGGGTCACCGTGGCCGAAGGTGAGCCAGGGGATGACGAAGGCGGCCGAGGTGAGGAGCTCGACGGCGAGGTAACGCGGGGAGATGGGAGCCTGGCAGGAGCGGCATTTGCCACGGAGCCAGAGCCAGGTGATGACCGGGATGTTGAGGCCCCAGGGAATGCGGTAGTTGCAGAAGGGACAATGGGACGGGGGATTCACGACCGAGAGGTCGCGGGGCATGCGATGGATGCAGACGTTGAGGAAGGAGCCGATGAAGGCGCCGAGGATGGCGAGGACACCGGTCCAGAAGTGGAACGGCATGCCGAACAGGCTGGGATGGGCCAGCCACCAATCGATGAACCGGGGGTTCATCCGTAGACCTCCTTTTCGAGGGCGACGCGCATGAGGTCACGGGGAGCGGTCTGACCGGACCAGAGATCGAGGGCGGCGGCGCCCTGGTGCAGGAGCATGCCGAGGCCATTGGCCACGCGGCATCCGGCGAGCCGTGCGGCGGCGAGCAATGCAGTTTCCGCCGGCCGATAGATCATGTCGTAGACGCCATCGGCCCGGTTCAGGGGAAAGGCGTCGAGGTCGATGGGCAATGGATCGTCGGGGCGCAGTCCGGCGGAGGTCGCGTTGAGGATGATTTCGATGGAGGAATCGGGATAGCCCACCGCGGCATGGACGGCGGGATGACGTTCGTTGATTTCGGTGGCGAGGGCGGCGGCCTTGGATTCCGTGCGGTTGACGAGCCAGAGTTCGGACACGCCTTCGTCGGCGAGACGGAGGGCGGCGGCACGTGCGGCGCCGCCGGCACCGAGCAACAGGATGCGGGCGCCGCGGGGTTCGATGGCGAGGTCTTCGCGCAGGGAAAGGACGATGGCATCGGCGTCGGTGTTGTAGCCACGACTGCGCACGGGGCCCTGGGGGTGATCGATCTGGCCGATGGGCCGCCATTCGCCGGAGGAATCCCGCGCTTCGAACACGATGGTGTTCACGGCGCCCCAGGCTTCGGCGGATGGGTCGAGGACATCGACCAGGGGCAGGGCGAGGAGTTTGTGGGGGACGGTGAGGTTGAGTCCGACGAAGTGCATGGCCCGGGCGCCGGCGATGGCGGCGGGGAGATCTCCGGGGGCGACCTCAAACGCCAGGTAACGCCAGTCGAGGCCGAGGGTGGCGATGGCGGCATTGTGCATGGCGGGTGAGGCCGAGTGCCGGATGGGCTGGCCATAGACCGCGGCGATCCGGGTGGAAGCCCGGATCGGTTGCCGATGGGAGGGAGGGTTCAATGGGCGGGATGATCGTCGCGGGAGCGGGCGATCTCATCGTTGGTGAGGGCGTTGTAGATGATCCACTGCTCGTTGTGGAACGAGCCGTCGGGTCGGAAGGTGAGCTTGGCGAAGAACTTCTTTTCCAGATCGATGAGGAGTTGTTCGTCGCGGGTGCGGAGCCGGTCGAGGACCTGGGGATTGCAGACCACCTTGACCTGGAAATCGGACTCGTCGCGGGGCCGGGCCTTGAGGAGGGCGGTGAGCTTGCGTTGGATCTCGACGGACATGGTCTCGGCGGACTTGATGAAACCGCGACCGCGGCAATGGGAGCAGTCCTCGTAGAGGGACGACTGGACGGACTCGGTCTGGCGCTGGCGGGTCATCTCCATGAGCCCGAGTTGGGAGAGGGGAAGGACGTGGGTCTTGGCCTTGTCCCGACGGAGACCGTCCTTGACCCGCTGATAGACCTGTTGCTGGTCCTTGCGGTGTTTCATGTCGATGAAGTCGAGGACGATGATGCCGCCCATGTTGCGGAGGCGGAGTTGGCGGCAGATTTCGTCGGCAGCCTCGAGGTTGACCTTGAGGATGGCGGAATCGTGATCCTTGCCCCCCTTGTGTTTGCCGGTGTTGACGTCGATGGCGACGAGGGCCTCGGTTTCGTCGATGACGAGGTAGGCACCGGACTTGAGCTGGACCTGGCGTGAGAAGGCGGACTCGAGCTGGCGAGAGATGTTGAACCGGTCGAACAGGGGTTCGGCCTCGTTGTAGAAGTGGATCTTCTTCACCGACCGCTTCGAGATCCGTTCGATGGCATCGCGGATGTACTCAAACTTCCGGTTGTTATCGATGACGATGCGGGTGACGTCCTCGGTGAGGAAGTCGCGGACGGTCCGTTCGATGAGGTCGGGTTCCTGGAAGACGCAGGTGGCGAGGGGTTGGGCCTTGATCTTCTCCTGCACCTGCGACCATTCCTCGAGGAGCATGGCGAGGTCGCGGATGAAGTAGCGTTTGAGTTTTTCCTCACCGGCGGTGCGGACGATGACGCCCATGCCTTCGGGGATGGAGAGTTCGCGGACGATCTTCTTGAGGCGTTGGCGTTCCTCGTGACTCTCGATCTTGCGGGAGATGCCGGACTGATCGGAGTTGGGGAGGAGGACGAGGTACCGGCCTGGGAGTGCGAGGTTGGTGGTGACGCGGGGGCCCTTGGTTCCGATGGCGTCCTTGGTGACCTGGACGATGATCTCGGATCCGGGCGGGAACAGGCGGGGGACATCCTTCTGGGTGAACTTGGGTTTCTCGCGGCGTCGATCCCTGGGTTCCTCGCGTTCGATGATCTCGACATTGGAGTCGAGGGAATTGGGGACGATGTCCCAGTAATGGAGGAAGGCGTTCTTTTCGAAGCCGATGTCGACGAAGGCGGCCTTCAGGTTGTCTTCGAGATTCTTGACCTTGCCCTTGAAGATCGAGCCGACGAGACGGACGTCGTTGGTCCGTTCCACGGTGAATTCCTCGAGGCGACCGTCTTCGAGGACGGCGACCCGGCTTTCGAGGGGTTCGGCATTGATGATGACTTCCTTGATGGTCTTGGGCTCGGGATCAATGAGGTGCTTGACCTTGCGGACCACTTCCTTGACGGCGGCCTTGGCCTTGTCGATGAAGCTGCGGGGAGGGTTT
>CAZDYB010000390.1:0-4778 GCA_964509045.1 uncultured Akkermansia sp. | reverse complement strand
ATCCCATGCCTCAGCCACTCTTGCCTGCATGTTGGCTGCCGAGGCTCCTCTGCATGGTGTTGCTTGCCTTGGGCCCGTGGTCGAGTCCGACCTCCGCCTCTGATCCGCGCCCGGTCCAGGGCCGATTCGTCCCGGAGCTGGCCTCGCTGGATGCACTTGTCCATTCCTACCTGGACGCCGCCGGATTTCCCGGGCTGAGCCTGGCGGTCAGCCGGAATGGTCACTTGGTGTATGCGCGGGCGTTTGGCTGGACGGATTCCACCCGGACCATCCCGCTCGCCTTCGATTCTCCCTTGCCCGTAGCCAGCCTTTCAAAGGTCCTCACCGACACCGCCATCACCCGGCTGATCACCCAGGGACGCTTGTCTGGAACCAATCGGATCGTGGAACTGCTCGGCCTCCAGCCTCCACGTGGAATGACTTTCGCCCCGGAAGCCCAGGACATCACCGTGGACCATCTGCTGATTCATTCAGCCGGTCTCCCCCAATACCGTGCCGACAACCAGGTCATCGGCGATCTCCTTCAACTCGGCCGCCTGGCGAGCCTGGCCGAGATCCTGTCCTGGCACCTGACTCAACCTTTGCTCTTCACCCCCGGTACAGGCACCCAGTACTCGAATACCGGCTACGCCCTCCTCGGTGTCGTCATCGAACACGTCACCGGGCTAAGCTACGGGGAGTACCTGACTCGCAACTTCGGGTTGCCCCTTGAAATGGCCACGCTTGGCGTCGCCCAGGAATTGCAGGTCACCAATCCTTCCCCAGCTACCCCCCTCCTCGCCGAAACCTACGGCGGCATCGCCTCCGCCGGCGGAATCCGTGTCAGCGCCTCCGATCTCTGCAGGTTCATGCGCGCCTATCGACTCAATGGCATTCTCAAACCCCGGCCCATCCCCAGCGGCACCTTCCTGTTCAGCTTTTTTGGCAGCCTCCCCGAATCCCTCAGCGTCGCCAACCAACGCATCCTCGGCGGAACCTCCACCGAGTTCGCCGTGATCTGCAATGGCCGTGGCTATCGCGACAATGCCTACCTACGCGATCTCTTCCGCGATCATCTCATCGGTATCTCCCAGTGGCCCACCAACAACTTATTCCCCTGGTTCACCTGGCGCATGGATCGCTTCTGGAATCCCGCGACCGGTCTCATGGTTCCGGGTTCCCGCGCCGAGGACGATCCCGACGCTGACCAACTCCAAAACCTCCTCGAATTCGTCCACGACCGCGATCCGCTCCGCCCCGAGCCCCAACCCGTTCCCAAGCCCATTGGATTCGCTTCCGGCCCCACCCGCAACTTTCTCTTCCGCCGGTCACCCGCCCACGCCGACATCCATCTTCAGGTCGATCTCTCGCCCGATCTCGTCCGCTGGACTCCCATCGCCCTCAGCACATTCGGTCTGCCGGTTCAGACCGGGGATCCGGAGCGGTTCACCATTCTCGAAAGCCCCGATTCCACCCACCAGAACGTGCGTGTCACCTGGTCCGAATCCAGTTCCCCTACCTCACCACCGGCGGAATTCATCCGGCTCCGCTACTTCACCGGCCCCGGCCCCGCACCCTGATCACGGCGCACTGAACGCCGCACCGACCGCATCAGCCAATTGCTCCGGAGTCCAATCCTTGCCCACCAGGATCTTTGCGACCCGACCCTTCGGGTCGATCACCACCGTGCGCAGGTTGTGATTCATGTTGTCGGGCGTGACGTTCCGACTGAAGTAGAGCCCGAAATGGGATCCCAACGGTTGCACCTGATCAAACGCGCCAATCGCAAACGACCACTTCTCCGGGTCATACTGGAACCGCTTTCCATACGACTCCAACACCCGCGGCGTGTCGTACTCCGGATCGAATGAGACCGAGAGCATCTTCCAGTTGCCCGGCACCGAAGGGCGCGCCTTCAACAACCGGGCCGTGGCCCCCATGTTGTCCGATGCCCGCGGACAGAAATCCGGGATCGGGCAGCGGGTGAAGATGAAGTTCAACACCAGGACTCCCCCCCGGTAGTCCGCGATCTGGATGCGTTTCCCAAACTGATTGGTCAGCGCGTAATCGGGCAACAGATCGCCCGGATTCAACTCCGGCACATCCTTGTAAAACGAAACCCCGTTCGGATCGTTCAGCTCTGCGGGTTGCGCCGGATCAGTCGGTTGTTCACCGGCCGACTCTGCCACCTCGGCCACCTCGGCCACCACCACCGCCGGGGACACATTGCTCAGGACCTGGAACCCTTCCGCCCACGAATCCTTCGGTTCCACCAGCAGCTTGAACCGCACCACATCCCCAGGCTTCAACCCCTTCAACAAACCCCGATCCTTCACATCAAACGGCATCGTCATCGCCATCATGTAACCCGGGATCTCATCGTGCTTGATCACCACCTCCCCTTCACCCTCCCGCACCTCCCGGACAATCCCCGACACATCGTACGACTTCGGCCCGGGACGACATCCCCACAACACCAACCCCGCCCCCAGCAAGCCCAAGACACCCATCCATCGACCTGTTTGCATGCCCCATTTTCCGCCTGACCCGTCCACAACGCAAGGAACCCCTCCCGCTCACCAGCGCTTCGGCATCCTGATACCGCCCCCGGCCTGGAGCGGCCGACGTTCGGTCGCCGGAAGTGCGTAGAAGGCAGACACCACCGAACCCAGGAACCTACGGCCCGTTGAACCCATAGCTCCGCGTCCGGTCATGCAGCCATCGGAAATCCCGGCTCCCCGGGACGAAATACACCCAGGTCCCGGTCAAGGCTCCCGGCGGCGGCGTAGTCGATGCCTCCACCCATTTTCGGATTTCCACATGCCCATCGGCAAAACCCACCGGTCCCGCGCGCCCATGCCGGGTCGCCGGCACCCCGGTCCACACTTCTGCCCCATGCGATGCCGGCCACATCACCTCGAAACGTCCGTCATCAATGGTTTCCGGATGTTCCTCCAGAAAAACCCATCCATTGGCCGGAGCCAGCTTCCGGTAGTCCGTCATCTTGTAGAAACTCACGTTCATCTCTGGATCGGTCGTGTCCCGGACCCCGATGGCCACGTTCATGGTATAGCTCCGAACCCGAAACGGCGGACGCTGGGTCCCCTTCACAAACCCACTGCGATCTGCGGGACACCGATACACCCCGTGCGCACCCACATACGGGCCGATCTTGCCGGATCCCGGCGACATCAACATGTCCACATTGGTCCGCATATAGGCCCAGGAGGGCGGATCGTTCCAGGCGATGGATCCCCCGGTCCAACCCGGGTTGGTCGGATCCCCGCACCACGGTCCGCCTGCCGTCGGGGCAAGCCAACCGGTGTCAGTCTCATACAGCAGCCAACCCAGCATGAGCTGCTTCACATTGCTCACGCATACCACCCGATGCGCCGCATCCCTGGCCCGCGACATCGCGGGCAACAATAGGGAAGCCAGGATTCCGATCACCGCGATCACCACCAGCAATTCGATCAGGGTGAATCCAAGACGAAGTTGACCCGCGGGAGCAAATGGTTGGGCCGGCTTACGGCACATAATTCAATCGGAAATAAAGCTCCCCATCCTCCGGCAATGGAAACACCGCTTCATTGCCCGTCACATCCAACACCGGAGTCCAAACTGTCGGATCCTCCAGCGCATACGTGGTCTCCAATCGCATGCCGTTCCAACCCGCGGGCCATCCAATCCGAATCATCGTGGAACCATCCTCCCCGGTCTCCACCACGCTGCTCAGATTTGGGAACTCCGGTACCATACCCGCACGGATTGGCTGTTCGGCAATCGGATGGATGGCGTAATCCACCGGCTGAAAGACATAAAAGCGCTCCTTACCGTCCGGTCCGATGATGTCTTGAGCCCGCGTAACATCTCGTCGCATGCGGATCCAGCCGTACTGCACCGGGCCGGGATGGCCCCGCGAGAATCCAAGAAGGATCTCGGTTTGGTTGGGGAAGTATTCGTTTCCAGGTTGCAGGAAAATCACATTTCCAGGATACCGCACTCGCCAAGTGTAAGACCCCAGCGCTACACTTCCGCTTCCGATGCCATTCGGGTGTGAATATAAGGGGGATTCTGGACCGATTAGGCTCCCATCTGAGAAGGAAACGGTACTTGGATCAGACTGATGAAACCGTCCGTCCGGTCCAGATGCATGAACGCCTGCTCCAATTCGGTAAAGGTACCCATCCACAAGTTCTGTCACGACAACACCCACTGACATTCCATATGAAGACAAACCAGATTGATCTTCAACTATCGAAATGTCCTTTGGAGAGTCGTAGAGCTGTGCAGAAGCTGAAATCGAAATCAGGGCGAAAGCGAATCCCAAAGCACTCTTAAAACGTTTTTTCATATACAAACCTTTCAATCAAGCCTGACTTGTGGAACCAGAATAAATGCCCGATTCGATCCATTCTTAGTGCCGTTTCCTAACAGCAGGCCCGCGTCCGATGCATCAACAATCTCATTAAGAACCCAGTCGGTATCGAATCCGTAGACAACGTACTTGTCGGAGAATCCGTGGCCTTGAGTCCAGCCATTGGGCCACCTCCAAGCCTGAGGGTTCGCTCCACCAGACTCACTGACCTCTCCAAATAGCTCGAGGGCAGATCGGATCGCATTAATTTTACCCTCTGTCGTCGCTATCGGGGCAAAACTAGCGTTCGTAGGTTCTCCAGCTGTATTGGTCCGACTCCACCAGACCACCGGCAATGGATCCCATTCCCCAATGGATGAGAACAACGCCGCCCACCCTGCCGCGATGCCGCTATTGGTGCTGACCGGAGCACTGATTGCCA
>CAZDYB010000389.1:0-4779 GCA_964509045.1 uncultured Akkermansia sp. | reverse complement strand
CAGGACTGGTAGCCCGGCGCATTGTGAGCATGGACGGCGGGGTTACACCGCCGTCCATCGCTCGGGGCGACTACGGGCGCGCTTCCAGGATCAGGTTGAACGGCGTTTCCGCCGCGCGGCGGAAGCGCGAGAAGCCGCCCAGGCGTGCCACCACGCGCAACCAGGCCTCTCCGGCCTGAGCGCCGAGCGCAAGCCCGACCACCAGATCCAGCGACGCCGTCAGGGCCAGTGGCAATCCCTCTCCTCCAAACCGGTGTCGAGCCTCTTCAGGACCGACATCCCACCTCCCCAACACCGCCGCCGCCTCATTGCGCAATGCCAGCTTCGGATCCACCTGCGCCGCCGCCGAAAGCAACCTCAAGGCTGGTTCCCGAACCCGGATCTGCCCCGACAACCGCAACCCTCGCGCCTCACCCAACCGGGCCTGTACCAGGTCTCCACGGGCCCGATCCCGCTCCTCCACCACCGCTCGTCGCGATGCCGCCAACGAAATCGCCGCCCAGACCGAACCCACCACCAGCACCAACCCCAACACCGCAATCGCCAGGGTCAATCCCACCACCGCCCGCTGCTGTCGCACCCAACGTCGGAACTGCTCCCGTCGCGTCGCCGGCAGGGATTCGATCGGCTCCCCCCGAAGCCATCGGGTCAATTCCTCCGAAAGCCGCCCCGCTGACTGGAACCGGCGCGACGGATCCTTCTCCAGACAGCGCATGCACAGGATGTCCAACTCATGGGGCACCCCCCGCAACTCCACTCCCGGCGCGTGCGGCGGCGCATCGGCCACCATCCGCAACAACGCCTGCTGGCTCAGTGCCGCAAACGGCGCCTTCTGCGCCAGAAGCTCGTACAGGATCACCCCCAGCCCGTAGATGTCGCTCGCCACCGTCGCCATCTCCGACCCCTGCCCCGCCACCTCAGGCGCCACATACCGGGGCGTCCCGATCACTTGCCCAGGCTCCTCTTCCGGCATCGTGTCGTCCGCCAGCTTCGCCAACCCGAAATCACTCACATACGGACGACCCTTGTCATCGAACAACACGTTCCCAGGCTTCAGATCCCGATGCAGCACCCCGCGCTCATGGGCGTACTGCACCGCATCCGCCAGCTTCGCCACCAACTCCGCAATCTCCCGCCAACTCCTCCGATACCGGGATCGCCGATCCGCCAGGCTGCCCCCTCCCGCCAGCTTCATCGTGAAATACGGCACCCCATCGTGCTCACCCACCTGGTACACCGGCAGGATGTGCGGATGCTCCAGGCGCGCGATCGCCCGCGCCTCCAACATGAACCGCTCCCGGAACTCCTCCGCCTCCACCTGATGCGGCAGCAACATCTTCAACGCCACCTCCCGCCGCGGCTCCAACTGGGTCGCCTGGTAAACAATCCCCATGCCGCCCCGCGCCAACTCCCGCATCACCTCGTACCCCGGCAACTCCAACAGCACGCTCCGCGTCGGCATCAACGGCGCCACCCGCCTCACCACGCCCGCTTCCTCTCCCGACTCCGGCTCCGGCCCCGGATCAAACAACAGGCCCGCCAGGCAACGCGGACAAAGCCCGTCCAGCGCTCCCGATTCCAGCGGTGACTGGCATTCAGGGCACCGTCGATCACTCATGGCTGCCTGGATTCAACCCCGCCAACTCCGGCTTCCGGCGGCAGATCGCTCCCCCGATCCATCAACACCTTCTGCAACCACGCCAGCTCGGCATCGATCTCATGCGGCGCCGACACCGTCTGGGCCACCTCCGCCCGGACATTCAGCCGGAACGTGTTCCTCAACCGGAACACCTCCGTCTTCAACGCCGACAACGTGATCCCCAACGTCACGGCAATCTGTTCATAGGTCGGCGGTTCCTTGCCCACCGGCAGAAAGGCCTTGAGATGGGTGAACAGGTGCGCCTTCCCCGATGACGAATATTCCTTCCGTGTCCGTTCAAACGCACGACCCATCAGTTCCATCGCCCAGTTCCGGTCAAAGGACCGGACCACATCCTCAGCCACCGATGCATCCGCCAGAGTCTCCGCCACCGCGTCCTCGCTGGCGCTCAGATGCTGGGCATCCCCACCCCGCTTCTGGGCCCGACGCCGGACCTCGACCTCCCGCAGGAACCTGCTGAGCGATCCCAACAGAAACGATCTGAACCGGCCCCGATGCGGATCCGCCCGGCGCCACGCCGAGTGATCCGTCAACTGCATCAGGAATTCCTGGGTGATGTCCTGCGCCTCCGCCTCGACATATCCCCGGTGCCGCAAGGCCTGGAACACCGGCACCCAGTAGCGTCGGCACATCTCTTCGAGGGCCGCCGCCTGGCGATCACCACCGCTCTTGGTGGCATGACCCAGAATGCTCCAGTGCGTGGACGGAAAGTTCACGAATCCTTCCTATCATGGCCCGCTTCATCCGACCAGCCCCCGCCCACCCTCACCATTTCAATGCCTGCAACCGCCGCGAAACCTCCTCGGCATTGGCCCGACTGTTGAACGCACTCACCCGGAACCATCCCTCGCCGTTGCTCCCGAATCCAGACCCCGGCGTGATCACCACGTTCGCCTCCCCCAGGATCCGGTCGAAGGCGCCCCAACTCGTCACTCCCGACGGTGTCCCCACCCAGATGTACGGGGCATTCACCCCTCCCAACACCTTCAATCCCGCCGCACGCGCGCCCGCCACCAGCACCTTCGCATTCCCCATGTAATGCTCCACCAACCCCCGCACCTGCGCCTTTCCCTCCGCCGAATAAAGCGCCTCCGCCGCCCGCTGCACCACATACGAAACCCCGTTGAACTTCGTCGTCATCCGTCGCTGCCAAAGCCCATGCAACGGACGCGACTCCCCCGACCTCGTCCGCGCCATCAGACTCTTGGGCACCACCGTGAACGCACACCGCAATCCCGTGAACCCACCGTTCTTCGAGAAACTCCGGAACTCGATCGCGCACTCCCGCGCCCCCGGAATCTCATAGATCGAATGCGGTATCCCCGGCTCCGTGATGTAAGCCTCATAGGCCGCATCAAACAACAGGATCGCCCCATGCCGCCGCGCATAGGCCACCCATGCCTCCAACTGCTCCCGCGTCGCCGCCGCTCCCGTCGGATTGTTCGGCGAACACAGATAAATCACATCCACCGCCTCCTCCGGCGGCGCAGGAATGAATCCATTCGACTCCGTGCACGGCAGGTAATGGATCCCCGCATACGCCCCGTTGGCATCCGCTTCCCCCGTGTGCCCCGCCATCACGTTCGTATCCACATACACCGGGTACACCGGATCCGTGATCGCCAACCGGTTGCCCTCCCCCAGGATGTCCAGGATCGCCCCGCAATCGCACTTCGACCCGTCACTCACGAACACCTCATCGTCCGCCACTTCCAATCCCCGATCCCGGTAATCCCCCATGGCAATCGCCGACCGCAACCAATCGTAGCCCTGTTCCGGTCCATAGCCGCGGAACGTCTCGCGAACCGCCATGTCGTCCACCGCCCGATGCAACGCCGCAATCACCGCCGCCGGCAACGGCTCCGTCACATCCCCGATGCCGCACCGGATCAACCGCTTTGCCGCTTCCGGGTTCCCGTCACAGAACGCCTTAACCCGGCGCCCGATCTCCGGGAAAAGGTATCCCGCCTTCAGCTTCAGATAATGTTCGTTCAACAAGGCCATGGCATCGAAAGGGCCGACTTCCCGGCGCACGTCCATCGCGCCCCGGATCCGTCGGCCACAAGCCCCGACGTTACGGACGTTCCCGACCCGGATGCAATCCCCGGCCCCGGGCGCATCCTGCTTCTGCCCCCAGACCGGAGCGGCGACGTTCGGTCGCCGGATGTACGCAGAAGAAAGTGTACTCTCTGGTACGGCAAAAGACCGTTGCCGCCCCACCATTGGGTTCTCCAACCTGGGGCTGCGTCAGGAAGCACCAGTACCGCGCCAGGCGATCCCAACGGTCGTGTCGCCCGTCACGACTTCGATATCGTCCTCCCCGCAATCACCTCCCTCCGATGCAACCGTCCGACCTGCCTCGTCCCACCAATCCCACCCCCGGCCCGGCTCCCACCGGAAAATCGTCGGGCATGAAGAAGCCGATCACCGTCCTCCTGATGCTCACAGGTTTCGGCCTCGTGGTGTTGCCAGTAGTTGCCATCCTTGCGGCCCTCGCCGAGTTGAAATCCAGGGCCAACGACATCGTGTGTCTCAACAACCTCAAGATGCTGGGGCTCGCCAGCCGCCTGTATTCCGCCGAGCACGACGGGACATTCCCCGGAAACTGGCTCCAGCTCACCAATTACATCCCCAACCCTGAAACCCTTCGCTGTCCCATCGACAAGGATCGGGCGGTCGCCACCCGTTGGACCACCCTGACCGACGCCAATATCTCCTATCCGTTCCAGGACCGGGGCGCCCTCGAATCCCAGACCAACCGGGTCGTCACCGTCTGTCCCGTCCACGGCCATGTCCTGCTCCTCAACGGCGACGCCTACCGTGACTCCGGTGCTCCTCCCTTGAATCTCACCGAACGGGACGGCGCACTCTGGATGGAGTGAAGCTCCTTTCCTGTCCCGTCCAGTTCCTGCCCGTTCTATTTCAGAATCTGGACAATGATATAGAACCGGCTGTCACCCTCCGCCCCCGGCAATTCCACCTCGAATCCACCGTTCGGCAACCGGATCGTTCAGGAAATGGTGTCGTGTCTAAATCTTCTGCAATTGGATTCATCTCCAATTGCCCGCCCCGCGTATCCACCAATTCTACGCCGTTGCCAACAGGCCGATCGGGCACGG
>CAZDYB010000388.1:0-4792 GCA_964509045.1 uncultured Akkermansia sp. | reverse complement strand
CCGGACCCGGCGTGTCAATGGTCAGGACTGCCCCCTGCCCCCAGGCGGCAAGGGGATTCCGGGGTGCGAGTGGTTTTCATGCTGGAGGCGAAGCGATGTTCTGTGTTGGCGGCCTGTGACGGCCCCTTTTTCGACCGTGACCGTTATTCGGGCGCTCCCGCAGAATCTTTCGCTCGAAGTGAAGATTTCCTGAAAGAAGCAGGCCGCCGGCCCGAATTCCCTGTCAGCAACCGGCATTGTTGAACTGCGTCCATCTGTGGTTTCCTCACTCTCAAAGCCTTCCCCGTCATGAAGCCCGCGCCTGAAGACGAGCTGATCCCCACGCGCCGGAGCCTGCTCACGCGGCTCAAGGACTGGGAGGATCGCGACGGGTGGAAGGAGTTCTTCGACACCTACTGGCGGCTCATCTACGGCGTGGCGCTCAAGGCTGGCCTGACCGAGAGCGAGGCCGAGGAGGTGGTGCAGGAAACCACCGTGGCCGTGGCCAGGCAGATGCCGACCTTCCAGTATGACGCGGCCGGCTCCTTCAAGGCGTGGCTGCTCCAGATCACGCGGCGTCGCATCGTGGACCAGTTCCGCAAGCGCCAGCCGTGGGAGCAGGACGCCGGCCCGGCTTCCGATACCGGCACTTCGGGAACGGGGACGGCCGAACGGATTCCCGCCGGGGAAATGAACCTCCAGCCGGTCTGGGACGAGGCGTGGGAACGCAACCTGATGGACGCCGCCCTCCATCGCGTGAAGTCGCGGGTCACGCCGCGCCAATACCAGATCTTCGACCTCTACGTGCTGAAGGAATGGCCCGTGCGCGAGGTCACCCGGACGCTCCACGTCAATGCGGCGCAGGTGTATCTGACCAAGCACCGCGTCTCGGGGCTGGTGCGGGAGGAACTGCGACGGCTGGAGAAACAGTTCACGACGCTGCCGAAGGGAACCCCAACCACGGATGGACACGGATGAACATGGAGGCGAGCGGGGTGCGGACACACCCGGCCGGGAGCTCTGCCCGCCTGATCCGCGGACAAAGCGACCCTGCCCGTGAACCATGAAGCTTGAGTTCAGCCTGTTCTGCTGCCGGCTCACGCTCGAGTTCTTCCGGCTTGGCACGGAGCCGGTTTTCCGACGTCATCGTTTTATTGCCCAGGAGGCCGCCGTCCGCCGCCGGCTGCTGCGCGACGTGCGCCGCCGGCTCCTGGGCCGCTGATTACCGTGACTGAACCCGAATCAGACTCATCCGTTCCCGTGGCGATCTGCGCGTGATCGGACGCGGGAGTTACGGAGAGGTGTGGCTGGCCCGCGGCGTCCTGGGCGAACTGCGCGCGGTCAAGCTCGTCCGCCACTCCGGCGCGGCGGACACGGGTCCGGCCGGCCGGGAGTTCGACGGACTGCGGAAGTTCGAGCCGGTCTCCCGTTCGCATCCCGGCCTGGTCCACATCCTCCACGCCGGACGCTTCGACGGCGGATTCCACTACGTGATGGAACTCGCGGACGACGCGGCGGACCCGGAGGGCGGGGACCAAAGTAATCAGTCCGCGGCAGGTGGGCCTGTTCCACTGAATACTTCCTCCTACGCTCCCCGGACTCTCCGCAGCGAACTCCAACGTCGCGGTCGCCTGCCGGTGAGCGAGTGCCTCGACCTCGCGCTCAAGCTGACCGACGCGCTGGCGCACCTGCACGGACACGGGCTGGTGCATCGGGACATCAAACCGTCGAACATCATCTTCGTCGGCGGACAACCCAAGCTGGCGGACATCGGCCTCGTCGCTTCGGTGGATGCCTCGATGACCTGCGTAGGCACGGAGGGCTACCTACCACCCGAAGGACCAGGCAAGCCGCCGGCCGACCTCTACGCGCTGGGCAAGATGCTCTATGAACTGGCCACCGGCCGTGACCGCACCGACTTCCCCGAACTGCCCACCCTGCTCCGGGAAGACCCGGACCGCGCGGCCCTGGAGGAATTCAACGAGGTGATCCTCAAGGCCTGCGACCCGGACCAGCGCCGCCGCTACCAGGCTGCCGCGCAGATGCGGGCGGACCTGCTGCTGATGCGGAGCGGACGTTCGTTGCGCGGGGCACGCGCGATGAGCCGACGGCTCGCGTTGGCGCGAATGGCAAGCGGCGCGGGTGCTGCCGCCGCAGCGCTGACCGGGGGCGGCCTCTGGTTTCAACGGCGACAGACACGCGAAGCCCGCCGGCTCCAGCAAGTTGCCGAGGACCTCGCCGCCCGGTCGCAGATCCAGCACGCGGAGGATCTGTTTGCCCGCGGAGATTCCGCACTGGCAGTGGCACACCTGGCGCAGGTTCTCCAGCGACATCCGGAGAACCGCATTGCCGCGGAGCGGTTGTTGGCAGCCTTCGAACAACGCTGCTTTCCCATTCCGACCGCGCCACCATTCTTCCACGCCGACCGGCTTCTCGCAGCCCGTTTCAGTCCCGACGGGAAGTGGATCGCTACCGCCGCGCGTGACCAGTCGGCACGCCTGTGGAACGCTCTCACCGGGGAGGCCGTCGGCGCTCCGATCCGGCACGCCGGGCGGATCAACGTTCTGGCCTTCAGCCCGGATGGAAACAGCCTGCTCACCGCTTCCAACGATCGCTTCGCCCGGGTGTGGTCGGTGCCGGCAGGTACGGAACTGTTCTCGCTGAAACATGATGGGGCTGTGGTCGCGAGCCAATTCAGCCCCCGGGGGGACCGCCTCGCCACCGCCTGCGCCGACCGACAGGTCCGGGTGTTTGACGCCCGGACCGGGGAACCACTGCTGCATTCCTTGCCCCACCGGGATCCAATCGAATCGCTTGCCTTCAGTCCCGACGGTTGGTGGCTGGCGACCGCCGCCCAGGGTGAAGTATGTGTCTGGGAGACCAGTTCAGGCAGCCTGCGTCACCGGCTGCCGGTGCCCGGAAGCTGCGGGCTGGTTCAATTCAGTGGGGACAACCGTTGGCTTGCCGCTGCGGGTCAGCACGGAGAGAACAACAACTGGGAGGTCTGGCTCTGGCAGCCGGCGGATGATTCACCGCGCGCGACCACGCTCGCGCACGGGCATCGCATCTATGCGCTGAATTTCAGTCCCGACTCCCGGCGACTGGTCGTGGCGCACGCCGAGAATCGGGCGGATGTCTGGGAACCCGCCACGGGCCGGTCCTTGTTCAAGCTTTCCCACGCGGCGATGGTTTACGCCGCTGAGTTCAGTCCCGATGGCCGCCGTATCCTCACTGGTTCGGTGGACAAGACGGCCCGGCTATGGGACGCCACCACCGGCAAACCGATAGCGGAACCCATGCTTCACGGAGGGCGCGTGATCCACGCGGAGTTCAGCCGCAGCGACGACCTCCTCCTCACGGCCTCATGGGACCAGACCGTGCGGACCTGGCGGGTCTCCGCGGAACCTCCGGCTCCCATCACGATGTCGCACGCAGCCTGCCTGACTGCCGCCGAATTTGACGCTACAGGCCGCGAGACCCTTACCACCACCAGCCGGGCTGTCTTTACGGCCAGCCGGATCAACCGCTGGTGGATGCGCGAACCGCAGGGGGCCACGGTATGGGACACCGCCACCGGCGGGCGCAAGCATTCCCCGGCGTTCCCCACCAGGTCGGGCGTCATCACCGCACGTTTCACCCAGGCCGGACCGCTGGCCCTGATCGCCGAACAGAGCCTCACGTCGGAAAAAGCCCTGAGTGCCGATCCTGAGTTCGCCCTTGCAGCCCAAGTATGGGATCTGGCCGCCGGCCGGCCGTTGGGCAAGACTCTCCGCCACTCGCACGATCTCACCTGCGCGCACTTCAGTGCCGACGGCCGCCGCTTGGCCGTCGGCACGACCCGCGGCGAAATCCGGGTATGGGACGTTCGTCAGGGCGCCGCCCTGACACCTCCACTTTCGCAGGCCGGCTGGATCAACTCAGTCACCCTCAGCCCCGATGGATCCAAGATCGCCTCCACCAGCAGCGAGGGCACCGTGATCATCTGGGACGCGGTGTCAGGGGCCAGGCTGGCCGGACCGCTCATGCACGGTTCGGAAGCCTGGTCCGCACAATTCAGCCCAACGGGAGACCGGCTCGCCGTGGCCACCATCGCGCACAACGTCAGAATCTGGTCCGTCACAGGCCAATTGCTGGTGGACCTGCCGCACGGCGGACTGATGCCGGCAATGGGCTTCAGCCCCGCAGGTGAAATCTTCCGGGGCGCCTGCGACCCGGTGGAACATGTGGCGTTCTCCCCGGACGGCAACCGGGTGGTTACCGCTGCCGGCGACCGGGCGCGGGTGTGGGATGCCACCACCGGGCGGCAACTGGCCGAACTGCCGCATCGCCAGTTGGTGCGGACCGCCAGCTTCAGTCACGACGGTCTTCGGGTGATCACTGCCTCGTTCGACCAGACCGCCCAGCTTTGGGACGCCGCCACCGGCCTGCGGTTGGCCGATTCCTTCCGCCACGACGACATCGTGCTGGCCGCCTGCCTCAGCCCTGACGGACGCCACACGCTTACGGCTTCATGGGACGGAGTGGCCAAGATCTGGAAAGTCCCCTTGGCCGACCTTCCTGCCACCCCTTGGCTGGCCAAACTGGCCGAGGCCGTCGCGGGCCAGCGCCTGAACGCCGACCGCATCCCGGAACCGGTCACCTGGGCTGAGCGCACCGCGTTGCAACAACGCCTCGCTGCGGATCAGGGACGCGATTCATCAAGCCGGTGGGCGTTAAGCCTGTTGGTGGGACCGTCAGAACGATAAGCGCAAACTCGTGGAGGGGTCAGCCCTCACCATTGACACTGTCCAAGGCGCCGCGGCGTTCCGGTGGA
>CAZDYB010000387.1:3750-4798 GCA_964509045.1 uncultured Akkermansia sp. | reverse complement strand
ATGGATTGGTTCCGGCACGCGACACGCGGCACCGGACGTCCCATTCCCGAATCTCTACGTCAACATGGGTGGGCTCAGCATTCGACGCCTGCTGGCTTTGACACCGGGCGGTTCGATGGGAATGCCCGGGAAGGCAGTGCGGGCCGGGGAGTTCGATCTGCCGGGCATGAACGGCATGGGCGGGATGAAGGGGATGAAAGAGGTGGAACATCGAGACATGGCGTCGGACGCCAGCCACGCGGACCATGCCGGGATGTCCCCGACGCCTGCGACGGGCCATGCGGGGCATGACATGAGCGGTATGCCACACGAAGGCCCTGCTGAACCCGCCATCGGTTCCCCAGGGAAACCTATTGCCTCCAGGGGCACGTGGCTGGGGTTGCTCGCTGCTGACGTGAGTTCAAGAGCTCTGCTGGCCGCTGACGGCATGGGCCCCGAACGTCCCGGTCCTCGATACGACAGGCTGCGCGCCCTTCAACCCACTGCCTTCGATCCCGCCAGACCGGTCCGCGAGATCCGCCTCACCCTGGACGGCGACATGGAGCGTTACGTGTGGTTTCTCAAGAACAAGCCGTTGTCCGAATCGGATTCCATTGAGATCCGACGCGATGAAGTGGTGCGGTTCATCCTGATCAACCGCACGATGATGCACCATCCGATGCACCTGCATGGGCATTTCTTCCGGGTGCTCAACAGCCAAGGTGACTTCTCGCCGCTCAAGCACACGGTGGATGTCGTCCCCATGACGACCACCGTGATCGAGTTTCTGGCGAACGAGTTCGGCGACTGGTTTTTCCACTGTCACCTGCTCTATCACATGATGAGCGGCATGGCGCGGGTGGTGCATTACAGGGACTTCGCGCCCGACGCGGCCACCGTCGCCGTCCGACCCCGCCTGTACCAAGACCCGTTCCACCTGTTTGGCCTGGTGGATGCCCTGTCGCAGATGGCGCAGGGAATTCTGGTTTATGCCAACACCCGCCACATCCTCTCCGCTGAATGGCAGGCCGGATGGCAGCGTGTGGACGGGGTGGAATGGGAAGTCACA
>CAZDYB010000387.1:0-3710 GCA_964509045.1 uncultured Akkermansia sp. | reverse complement strand
CCTGCCTATGACCATTACCTGAACCGGTTTGCCAGCGTCTTCGCCGGGGCTGACCTGGAAGGGGTGGACGATGCGTTCCACAAGCATGAGGGGATCTTCGGCCTGCGTTACCTGTTGCCCCTCAATATCTGGTCCCGCGTCTGGGTGGACACGGCGGGTGAATTTCAGTTTGGGGTTGGAAGACAGCTCATGCTGACCCCGCGACTCGCGGTGTTCTCGGAGGCTGAATACGACACCCGGCAACACTGGGAAATCCGGGCGGGAACCAGCTATCTGCTGACCAGACACTTCTCCGTGATCGGCCAATGGCATTCGCAGTTCGGTTGGGGCGGCGGCGTGCGCTGGCTCTTCTAGATGGCTGAAGAAGCCAATGAATCCCGAACCAAGGAACCAAGCTCATGAATACATCTCTGATCGTCATCATCGCGCTCGTCGCACTGGCAGTATTTGCCGCCCTGTTCGTGGTCGGCCTCTACAACAAGCTGGTCGGGTTGCGCAACCGCTACAGGAATGCCTATGCGCAGATCGAAGTGCAGCTCAAGCGGCGCTACGACCTGATTCCCAATCTGGTCGAGACTGCAAAGGGTTATCTCCAGCATGAACGCAGCACGCTGGAAGCCGTCATCGCGGCGCGGAATGCCGCCGACTCCGCCAACACGGGTGCGGCCGCCAATCCTGGCGATCCTGCCGCCATGAAACAACTTGCCGGCGCCGAGGGAGCGCTGACCGGCACGCTCGGGCGTTTGTTCGCGCTTTCCGAGGCTTATCCCGACCTCAAGGCCAACACGACCATGTTGAACCTCATGGAGGAACTGAGTTCGACGGAGAACAAGGTGTCCTTCTCCAGGCAGGCCTATAACGACTCCGTGATGGTCTATAACACGCAACGGGAGATCTTCCCCAGCAGCCTGGTCGCCGGCCCCTTCAATTTCACCGCCGCCGGGTTGTTCGGCATCGAGAAGCCTGAGCAACGGGAGCCAACGAAGGTTTCGTTCGCCTGAGGACCCCTGCGCATGGACTTTTTCGAACATCAGGAGAAGGCCAGGAAGAACACCAAGGTGTTGGTGGTCTACTTCGCCATCGCCGTCGCATGCATCATTGCGTCGGTCTATATCGCAAGCCTCCTGATCTTCTTCGGCGCCAGAACCCAACAAAAGCAACCCGGATCCCCACCGCCCGAATTGGTCCTGTGGGATCCCAGACTCTTCCTCTACGTCGTTCTGGGCACTCTCGGCGTCGTGATCACCGGGAGCCTCTACAAGACCACCGCCCTGGCCAAGGGCGGCAGTGCCGTCGCCGAATCACTCGGCGGACGGATCGTCAGTCCCAACACCCCCCATCCCGATGAACGCAGGCTGCGGAACGTGATCGAGGAGATGGCCATCGCCGCTGGCGTACCTGTTCCTGCAATCTATGTGCTCGACGATGAAGCGGGCATCAATGCCTTTGCAGCCGGCCACACCCCGGGCGATGCCGCCATCGGCGTTACCCGCGGTTGCATGACCTTGCTGAACCGCGATGAACTTCAGGGGGTGATGGCTCATGAGTTCAGTCACATCCTCAATGGCGACATGCGTCTGAACCTGCGGCTCATGGGCATGATCTTTGGCATCCTGTGCCTCGCGGTGATTGGCCGGGTCCTGATCTACTCCCGCGGCGGTCGTGACCGGAATCCGCTCATGTTGCTGGGCTTGGCCCTGATCGTCATCGGGGCGATCGGAGTCTTCTTTGGCCGCCTCATCCAGGCTGCGCTCAGCCGACAACGCGAGTTCCTCGCCGATGCCTCCGCCGTTCAGTTCACCCGGAATCCCGCGGGGCTTTCCGGGGCGCTGCAGAAGATCGGGGGTATAGGTTCGCAGGTGGAATCCGCCCACGCCGGAGAGGCCAGCCACCTTTTCTTCGGCAATGGCATGGGCAAACCTTTCCTCGGCGCGCTGGCCACGCACCCGCCGCTCGCGACCCGCATCCGCGCCATTGACCCGGGTTGGGACGGGGAGTTCAGGGCTGCCGATGTCAAAGCAGTTGAAGGAGAGCCCTCGCGACGACCGACGAAACCGGCATCATCACGATCCTCCCTTTCTCCAGGTCCGGGGATGCCCGGCCTGGGCACTGGCGACGCCGGGCCCGCCATCCACGCCGTTCCGATGGGATCCGTGCTGCCGAGCCTGGGCAAACCGACGCCGCGACATCTGCACTACGCGGAGGACTTGCGGATTTCATTCCCGGAACCGGTCCAGTCCGCGGCCCACGATCCGCTCGACGCCACGGCGCTCGTCTTCGCAATGCTCCTCAGCAAGGACGACGCCCTGCGCGCAAGGGAGATTGCGGGACTGGAAATGCGAACCTCGAAGGGGGTTGGCGAAAGGATCGCGGCGCTCTGGCCGGAGGTCGCGCCCATGGCCTCGCGGGCGAGACTGCCACTGGTGAACCTCGCCTTGCCCGCGCTGCGCCAGCTTCGACCCGATGAATTCCATCAATTCAACCAGACATTGCAATGGCTCATCGAGGGCGATGACCGGATTGGACCCTTCGAGTTCGTCCTTCAGAAGATCGTTCGCCGCCATCTCGGATCGCAATGGGGCGAAGCCCGTCCGCCCTCCATTCAATACGACACCCTCAGACCGCTCATCCGGGATTGCAGCGTCGTTCTCTCCGCCCTGGCAAACGCCAGCAGCCGCAACCTGGGCGAGATCGAGAAGGCATTCCGGACGGGCGCACCCCACCTGGGAACGGAGGCCGACGAGCTTCAACTTCTGACGCGCGCAAGCTGTGGTCTGGAGCAACTGGACACGGCACTGGATCGCATTGCGTTGGCTGCGCCGCAGATCAAGGGACGCCTGATCAAGGCCTGCGTGCAGGTTGTCGGTGCCGACGGCCTGATCCAGGAACGCGAGGCTGAACTGCTCCGCGCCATCGCCGAGACCCTGGACTGTCCTATCCCGCCGTTTCTGGAGATGGCCCAAAGCTGAGTGGAATCCAGGAGGCACCCAGCCATGAACCTCAAGATCCTCATGCCCTTTGAAATCTTCGCCACCGTGACCAACGTGACGCGCATCGTCGCGGAAACCCACGACGGATCGTTCGGCGTCCTGCCGCGCCGGCTCGATTGTGTGGCCTCACTGGCGCCAGGGATTCTCGTCTATGAATCCGGATCGGAGGGAGAGGTGTTTGTGGCCGTGGATGAAGGGGTGTTGGTGAAGACTGGGATGGATGTCCTGGTGTCGGTTCGGCGGGCGATCAGCGGGCAGGATCTAGGTCAACTGCTGGAGACGGTGGAGAAGGAGTTCCTGACCCTGGACGAACAGGAGCACAGCACACGTACGGTGATGGCACGACTGGAATCCGGATTCCTGCGTCGCTTCGCCACCTTTCAACATGAGTGACACGCCCAGGAAGATCCCGGAGACCGATCCAACCCTCGCCGTGCGGGTGGCTGCAAAGGCGACGCGAAAGCTGAAGGCACGGCGGAACTCCACCCAGGGCGTCTGGTTCGGGCTGGGCATGATGGGGTTGATTGGATGGTCGGTGGTGATTCCAACGCTGCTCGGTGCCGGGCTGGGAATCTGGTTGGACAAACGTGATCCGGGGAACCGTTCCTGGACGCTGGCGCTCCTGATTGCGGGTCTGACCTTGGGCTGTCTGAACGCGTGGTTCTGGGTGTCCAAGGAAGACAAGGCGATGCGGAATGAACCGGAGGACATGGATGAATG
>CAZDYB010000386.1:0-4814 GCA_964509045.1 uncultured Akkermansia sp. | reverse complement strand
CCGAGCAACCCGGATTCACCTGGAACGGTCCCGACCCCGCCAACTTCATCGACACCCACATCTTCACGAAACTGAAGACCCGGCAACAACTGCCGGCAGGCGACGTGTCCGATGCCCTGTTCCTCCGTCGCCTCCACCTGGATCTCCTCGGCCTGCCCCCCACCGCCCAGGAAGCCCGCGCCTTCGTCCAGGATCCTTCCCCGGACAAACGCGCCCGCGCCATCGACGCCGCCCTTGAACGTCCCGAGTTCGCCGATTTCTGGGCTCTCAAATGGTCCGATCTCCTGCGCGTCGAGGAACGCACCCTCGACCGCAAGGGCATGGTCGTCTTCCACCGCTGGATCCGCGATGCCATCGCCCGCAATCAACCGCTCGATGTCATGGCCCGCGAACTCGTTTCCGCCCGCGGCAGCACCTACAGCCATCCACCCGCCAACTTCCATCGCGCCAACCGCACTCCCATCGACCGCGCCCTCGCCGTCTCCCAGGTCTTCCTCGGCACCCGCCTCAATTGCGCCCAATGCCACAACCACCCGTTCGACCGCTGGTCCCAGGATGATTACCACGACTGGGCCGCCGTCTTCGCCCGGGTCCAGACCAAGGTCCTGCGCAATGATCGACGCGACGAAAACGATTCCCACGAGTTCAGCGGCGAACAGATCGTGTTCGTCTCGTCCAAAGGCGAAGTCCCCAATCCCCGCACCGGTCAGCCCGCCCAGCCACGGTTGCTCGGCGAAACCGCTCCCCTCGATCCCGGCCCCGATCCCGCCCGCGACGAACTCGACGCCCTCGGCGACTGGCTCACCCGTCATCCCCAGTTCGCCCGGGTCCAGGTCAACCGGATCTGGTTCCATCTCTTCGGCCGCGGACTCGTCGATCCCATCGATGACTTCCGTTCCACCAACCCGGCTTCGCACCCTGAACTCCTCGATGCCCTCGCCGCCGAATCCGTGCGCTCGGGCCATGACCTCCGTCATCTGCTGCGCCTGATGCTCCGGTCACGCACCTATCAGTTTTCCAGTGTTCCAGACCCGACCGCCGCCAACGATGAGGTGAACCATTCCCACACCCGGCCGCGTCGTCTCGCGGCGGAACCATTGCTCGACGCCCAGGCCCGCGTCCTCGGCGCAGGACTCCAGTTCAAGGGCTGGCCCAAGGGCATCCGCGCCGCACAACTCCCCGGTGGCGCTCCCCAGAAGGAAGGGAGCAAGTCCCCCACCGACCGTTTCCTCGAAGCCTTCGGCAAACCACCCCGCCTCCTCACCTGCGAATGCGAACGGTCCGAAGCTTCCACCCTCGCCCAGGCCCTCCAACTCATCAGCGGCCCCGTCCTTCACGAACTCATCACCCGCCCCGACAACCAACTCGCGCGTTGGGCCGATCCCGAACTCTCCCCCGACCGGGTCATCGACGATCTCTTCTGGTCCGTCCTCACCCGTCCGCCGGGTCCGGACGAAAGGGAACGCTTCACCCGCATCCTCGCCAACTCCACCGACCGGCGCGCCACCCTCGAGGACTTCGCCTGGGCCCTCCTCAATTCCAAGGAGTTCATCCTGCGCCATTGATCCCCATGAACCCGCTCCCCTCCCCACGCCAACCCTCCCGCGATCAGGTCCGCCACGTCCTCAACCGGCGCGCCGCACTCCGCGTCGGAGGTCTCGGCATGCTCGGCCTCACCCTGCCCGGACTCCTCCATGGCGAGATCACCGCCAGGGCCGCCCTCCGCCGCATCGCTCCCCGCGCCCGCTCCGTCATCTTCCTCTTCCAATGGGGCGGCCCGAGCCAACTCGAAACCTTCGACATGAAACCCGATGCCCCCGAAGGCATCCGCGGCCTCCACAAACCCATCCCGTCGAACGTCCCCGGCCTGTGGGTCAATGAACGTCTCCCCCGCATGGCCAGGGTCATGGACAAGGTCTGTCTCGTCCGGTCCGTCCATCACACCATGCGGAACCACAATTCCGCCGCCTACTACGCCCTCACCGGTCACGCTCCACCCCTCGACGACATCCGGCTCAAGGATTCCCAGGAACTCTTCCCCGCCTACGGCTCCTTCGTCGACAGACTCGCCCCGTCCACCCGACCCGAGCTCCCCACCGCCGTCGCCTTTCCCCATGTCATCAGCGACGGTTCCGTCACCCCCGGCCAACACGCCAGTTTCCTCGGCAAACAACACGATCCCTTCCTCGTCCGACGCGATCCCAATGCCGCCGACTTCTCACTCCCCGAACTCAGCCTGCCCGCCGGCATCGATCCCGCCCGACTCGCCGCCCGACGCGAGATGATGCAACTCGTCGACCGCCAATCCCGACTGCTCGAACACGCTTCGGTCGCGCGCGGTCTCGACGCCCACTACGACAAGGCCCTCGCCCTGCTCGATTCCGAAGCCCTGCGCAACGCCTTCCAGATCGGCAACGAACCCGATCCCGTCCGCGACGGTTTCGGCCGCACCACTTACGGCCAGTCCTGTCTTCTCGCCCGACGCCTCGTCGAGGTCGGGGTCAAGTTCGTCACCGTCTACTTCGACCAGAGCATCGGCGGTCAGAACACGGAGAACGGCGGCTGGGACACCCACGGTTTCAACAACACCCGCATGTTCCCCATCATCGAGGGCCGGCACCTGCCCCTCATGGATCAGACCCTGCCCACCCTCCTCACGGATCTCGACGAACGCGGCCTGCTCGACACCACCCTCGTCCTCTGGATGGGCGAATTCGGCCGCACCCCACGCATCAACGGCAACATCAGCCGCGATCACTGGCCCGATTGCTACACGGTCCTGCTCGCCGGCGGCGGGGTGAAACGCGGGTTCGCCTTCGGCGCCTCCGATCAACACGCCGCCTATCCCACCGAACACCTGGTCCGACCCGATGACCTCGCCGCCACCGTGTTCCATCTCCTCGGCATCGATCCCGCCACCGAAGTCCGCGGCCAAGGCGACCGTCCCGTTGCCATCTCCGGCGGCCGCGTCCTCCATGAGATCATCGCCTGAACCCGTGGCTGCCAAGATTTCAACGCTCATCCTGTCCCTGCTCCTGACCCCCATCGTCTTCGCCTCTCCGCCGCTTCAACCCGGCCAACCGATCCCCTTCCCCTTCCCCAAACTCTCCTCCAACGCCATCGCCCTCTGCTCCGCCCTCACCGATCCCATCCCTCTCGAGATCGAGCCTTCCAATCCTCAGTCACCCGCCTTCGCCCGGATAACCCTTCCCCTCGACACCCCGGCCGGACGCGTCGTCGTTCTCGCCCACGATCCCGCCACCGGATTCACCACGCCCGATCTCGTGTGGGTCGAACCCCTTCCCCTGCATCCTGACGCCGCCACCAATTCCAAAGCCTCCTCCGCCCAACCCCTCTCCCTGCCCGCCGCAGTTCACGGCAACCTCGCCTCCACCGACCAACGCCACTATCTCCTCACCCTCCGTCAGGATCAGCGCTGCACCGTCGAAACCATCGCCCGCCGCATCGGTTCCCGCGTCGATCCCCACCTCCGCCTCTTCAACCCGGCCGGTCAACCCTGGCTCACCCTCGACGATTCCCCCGGCGCCGACCGCGATTCCATCCTCGAATTCGTCGCCCCCAGCGCAGGCGTCTACCGCATCGAACTCTCCGACGCCTCACCCGAGCCCGGTGGCGCCGCTCCATTCCACCTCCGGATCCACGAAGGCCCCGCCCAACCCCATTCTCTCCTGCCGCTCGCATCCGGTTGGCCGATTCCCTCACCCCATCCCCCGGGAGCGCGGGATTCATCCCGCATCTCAATCTTCTCCACCCATTCCACGCCCCGTTCCAATCCGCCCCAGGGCACCGCATCCAATTCCCCGGTCGTCCCCATCCCCGCCCACATCACCGGCCGATTCCTTCAACCGGGTCAACCCGTCATCTGGCAGGTCCAGGGCGACTCCGACCATCCCATCCATCTCCAGTTCCACGCCCGTTCCATCGGACTCGCCGCCGACCTGGGAGTCCGCGTCTTCGATCCCGATGGCAAACGGATCGCCAACCTCGATTCCACCGGTCCCGAGGACGGCCTGTTGGACATCGCATTCCAACGTTCCGGACTGCATTCCATCCAGGTGCATGAGCTCTCACGACAAGCCGGATCCCGATCCGGATTCGAGTGCGACCTTCTGCCAGGCACGGTCGGATTCACCCTGGGCATCGACCGCAACCAACTCGATGTCCCCGCCGGCAAGGGGACCGAACTGAAGCTCACCGTGAACCGTCGGGCATGGAACGGACCCATCCGCCTGGAACTGATCAATGCCCCGGGATTCCATCTCGAACCCGGCCGGATCGAAGGCAAAGGCCGCGACCACACCGTGCGCGTCATCGCATCAACCAATGCCAGTACCGCCGACGTCGCGGGCCTGCCGAGTCGGACGCGATTGCTGGGCACGGCGGAAACCACCAACGCTCCCTGGTCCACCACCGCCTCCACCCGGAACGCCGTCCTGAAGCAATGGCCCACCTTGCATCAACCCCCCGGCGACTGGAACGGCGTGCTGTTGCTCCGACGCAAAGCCGATCCGGCCCCAGCCCCGCCAACCCAATAACCATCCATACCTGGAGCCTGTCCCCAGAGTGCCGAGGCCACTGATAGCCACCAATTAAACCGATGCCATGGGAGGGCTCATCATGGGCAACCCCCCCCTCACTCAGGAAGATTCGACCCTGATGCGCCCTGACCGTCTGTTGGTGGCCTTCACTTGGTGGCTGAAGAGGTCTTCAACCCGAAGGGTTGGGAGTGGGTAGCCGGGGGTGGGGGGGGGGGGGGTGGGGGGGCGGGGGGGGGGGTGGGAGGGGGAGATGAG
>CAZDYB010000385.1:0-4859 GCA_964509045.1 uncultured Akkermansia sp. | reverse complement strand
CCCCTCCCGGAAACCCCTTGCCAACCCATGCTCACATCTGTAATCAGATCACCACACGCACATCTGTAATCCATTCGGAATCCTCCCTCCGCGCACACCTCCAGTTCTCCTCTTTCCTCCCATGAAGAAACCCGTTCCCCGCATCTCCGACACCGAATGGGAAGTCATGCGTGCCGTCTGGTCCGGTCACCCCGTCACCGCCGGTCAGATCTGCGAGCGCCTCACCCAATCCGATCCCTCCTGGCACCCGAAAACCGCACGCACCCTCATCGGTCGTCTCGTGGACAAGGGCGCCCTCACCTACGACGTCGACGGACGCATCTTCCTCTATCGCCCGCTCGTCACCGAACAGGAGTGTGTCGCATCCGCCTCCGAATCCTTCCTCGACCGCGTATTCGGCGGCGCCCTCCAACCGATGCTCGCCCATTTCGTCGAACGCGAGTCCCTCTCGCCCGACGAGGTCAAGGAACTCGAACAGATCCTCGCCCGCCACAAGAAGCGCCGCTGACAACCAAGACTCCCTCCCCTCCGCAAAATCTGCGGAATCTGCGAAATCTGCGGCCTCCCCCCTCCCCTCCCATCCGCGAAATCTGCGCAATCTGCGGCTACCCCTCTCCCCTCCCATCTGTGCAATCTGCGCAATCTGCGGCTACCCAAACTCCCCGAAATCTGCGGCACCCACATTCCCATGAACGCCCTTCAACACTTCGCGATCCTCTCGGGTCAGGTGATCGTGCTGGCCCTGCTCGCGTTCGCCCTGACCCAGGTCCTCCGCGCCTGGCTCACCCCCCGCGCCCGCTGCTGGATCTGGGGTCTGGTCGTGCTCCGACTGTGCCTGCCCGTCTCCCTCGACACCCCCTTCTCGCTCTTCAACCTGCTGAAACCGTCGGTCACTTTGCCCACGCCACCGCCAGTTCCCATTGCCGCGGATCCGGTGCCCGAAGGAACGACCACGGTGGACACACGCCCCCTTCCATTCCAACCCTCCTCACCCCTCCTCCTCCCAACGGCACCTTCCGAGGCGCCTTCGCCGTCCATCGCCCCCGCCGCTCCGAGCCTGCCTTCCGCTCCCGTTGCGAAACCTGCTGAGATCACTCCGCCCCTTTGGCCCCGGATGCTGTTTCTCCTCTGGATGGCCGGTGCGCTGGCCTTGCTGGGCCGGACCGTCTGGCTTGCGCTCCGCATGCATCGCACCGTCGCCTTGGGCACCCCGGACACCTCGCCCACCCTTGCTTCCGCGCTGGACCAGGCCCGTTACCTGACCGGCGTCCGCACCCCGATCCGTGTGGTTGCCTTGCCGGGCATCGATTCCCCCGCGCTCTACGGATTCCTGCGTCCCACCCTGCTCATCCCACCGGACCTCGAACATCGGCTCAAACCTTCCCAACTCCGGCACGTCCTCCTCCATGAATGCGCCCACGTGCGGCGTCACGACATTGCCCTCAACTGGCTCATGGCTGTGTTGCAGGCGTTGCACTGGTTCAATCCCGCCGTCTGGCTGGCCTTTGCCCGACTCCGTGCGGAACGCGAACTCGCCTGCGACGACATCGCGCTGGAAGCTTCCGGCAAGGACGAGGGCGAAGCCTACGGTCGGACCCTGCTGCACCTGTTGACCTCGTGGTCGCGAGGGACTCCGCTGCCCTCTCCCGGCGCCATCGGACTCTTCGAACGTCGTGGCGACCTTCGCCGCCGGTTGCGTCACATCGCCGACTTCCGTCCCGGACGTCGCCTGGGAATCCCGACGGTACTCTTCATCGCCCTGGCAGGCGCGGTGACATTGACCGACGCACAATCGCCATCGCCCGCAGGAACCAACGCACCGACCTCCACCGTTCCATCCACCAACCTCCCGCCCGTCGTTCCGTTGCGCTACACCAACGCCTTTGCCGAACCCGAGAACAAGGATCTCTCGTCCGGAGGCAACTGGGCCGGGGCACCGCGCGGTTCCAATGTCCTCGGCGGCGTCCACTTCGAGATCGACGGCCTTGTCCAGCTCTCCAGCAAGTCTTCGGTCGGCTACAGGCGCGACTTCCGCGAGTTCGTCACGCTTCCCGCTCCCACCAACCGTTACGCATCCGTCCATCTTCTGGCGGCGACGGCATGGTCTGCCGAACCCAACCGCCGCATTGCCGACGTCGTCTGGCGTTACACCGACGGCACCTTCAAGCGGACTCCGATCCTCCATACCGGCCACGTCCGCGACTGGTGGCGTCGACCCTTCGAGGAACCGCACCACGTCCACTCGAAGTTCGCCAAGTGCGCCGTGATCTGGTCGTCACCCGACGCCTTAAAGAACAAGGCGGCCCTGCGCGCGTACCGCGTCACGCTCGCCAATCCCGAGCCCACGAAACCCGTGGCCTATCTCCAACTCCAGAGCGCGATGGAATCCGCCTCGTTGATGGTCCTCGCCGTCTCGCTCGATCCATTGGAGGCCGGCAAACGACCGGATCCCACGCCGGATCTCGAACCCGAGGATCCGAAATGGACGCGGCACCTCGGTGTCACGCTCATCGATGCCGGCACTTCAAACGTCGTGGGTGGGGGCAAGGTCAAGGCCACCGTCTCGACCGGTTCGTTCTCCGCCGACCGCGATTACACCGCCAATGGCAGTGGTGTTGCCGATGTCCTGCTGCCCGACGACGCCGTTGCCAGCGTGACGGTGGAGGCGTCGGCCAGGGATTACAGCGCCACGAAGCATCGCTTCGTCTTCTCCGAGACCAATCCCCCTCCCGCCTTCGTCACCGTCCGACTCCACGGTGGCGCGACCATTGGCGGCATCGTCCTCAACAAGGCCGGTGAACCGGTCGAGGGAGTGGCGGTGGAGGTGTACCGGTTCTGGACCGGAAGCGACGCCATGGACCAGCCGGGCGAAGATTCCGGTTTCGGCCGCAAGGAAGCACGCACCGGCGCGGATGGCCGATGGGAGGTGGGTTCCGTTCCCAAGCATCGGTTCAATCGGATCGGAGTGTCCTTCACCCACGACGACTACGTCCGCGCCTCGATCAGCGGCATGGCGCAGGATGCGGGCGTCGAGACCGCACTGCTGGAAAAGCGCCATGAGATGCGCCTGGTTCCGGCGCTCTTCGTTTCGGGCATCGTCCTCAACCCTGACGGGCAACCCGTGCCCAGCGCCGAGGTGCGGGTCGGGG
Source organism: uncultured Akkermansia sp. (assembly GCA_964509045.1). Taxonomy (GTDB): domain Bacteria; phylum Verrucomicrobiota; class Verrucomicrobiia; order Limisphaerales; family UBA9464; genus UBA6176. The sequence goes on along the minus strand of CAZDYB010000385.1, from coordinate 1,710 downwards.
GGCGCTACTCGGGCAACGAAAAGGAAGCAAAGACCGATGCCAATGGCCGGTTCCGCATCGGCGGACAGAAGTTGGGGGATACCCTCGTCACCGCCCGCGCGAAGGGCCTGGGGGCCACGGGTGAGAAGATCACCATCACCACCAACACCCCCGAGATCACCCTGACCCTGAAGCCGGCCCGGGTGTTCAGCGGCGTGGTGACCGACCCCGACAACCAGCCTCTCGCCGACGTCTGGCTGTCCGTCGATACAGTCCACGGACCCAATGCCGACGAACTGGCCAATGAATTCGCCGAGTTCAGCACTCGGACCGCTGCCGACGGCACCTGGACCTGGGATTCCGGGCCCGACCTCGAGATGCAATTTGGGTTTCAGAAGGACGGCTTCGCCGGAAAATCCGGCGTCAGGATCAAGCCCGACGAACCCGCCACCGTGGTGATGAACAAGCCCCGCGAGGTCGAGGGCGTGGTCCTCGATGCCGAATCCGGCGAGCCGGTGAAGGAATTCCGGCTGGAACCGCGCGGCAATTGGTGGAGCAACAGCGACGCCCGGAGTTTCGTCACCACCGACGGACGCTTCACCTTCTCCCTGCCGCAGGATCACTACGACAAATTCCATGTCACCTCTCCCGACCACGAGCCCCTGGACGAACCCATCCCGCCCGCCGTCAACGGCGTGATCCAGATGACCATCCGGCTCAAGCCCGCCGAGGACTGGTCCGGGGTGGTGGTGGATGCCTCCGGAAATCCTGTCGCCGGTGCGACCGTGGCCCTGACCAGCATGCAGGAACACATCAACCTCCAGGGCGACCGTCTCGACTCCTGGCGGGAGGGATCCGTGGCGATCACCGGCGCTGACGGTTCCTTCAAACTCAGCCCGGCCCAGAATCCAACCGGCGTCGCCGCAGCAGCCCCTTCGGGCTTCGGCTTCATGAAGGTGGAAGAGTTCCAGGCGACCCGCCGCGTCCGTCTGCTGCCCTTCGGCGCCCTCGAAGGGACCTACCGAGGGCGGGTGGACGATGACGGTTCTGCCCGGATCTCGCTCCAGCTCATGACGGGATCCGGTGGAGGACACATTGGCATCTCCGGGAACTGGGGCGGATTGCAGAACCCAACCCCGGGTGGCACCCGGTTCAGCTTCACCAAGGTCCCCGCCGGGAATCATCAGTTCGTCCGATTGCTCCAGTCCGGCGGCAACTCCTGGGCGCACCGGCCCATCAAGGACGTCGTCATTGAACCCGGCCAGACCACCACGATGGACATCGCGACCGAAGGCAGTGCGGTCAAAGGCCGGCTCGTTCTTGGAGATGTCGCCCAGACTCCGGGGATGCAGTCGCACGTCTTCATCTCCACTGCCTCCCCCTGGAAACCGAACCCTTCGATGTCCCAGGAGGAAATCGAGAAGCTCTTCCAGGATCCCGAGTTCCAGAAGGCCATGCGGAAGATCCGTACTTATGCATGCACGGTTCGCCCGGACGGACCCTTCGAAGCCCAGGAAGTCCCAACCGGCGCATACGATCTGACCGCAGTGTTCTACGTGGTCGAGAATGGCAAACCCAGCCGGGCATGGAACGCCACGAAATCCTTCACCATCCCCGAAGGCACCGCCCCGGAAAGCGTTCTGGATCTCGGTTCGATCCCCCTCACACCGGCCCCGGTGCCAGAACAATGAACTGATCCCGGGGATCCCAGAGCCTGTCCCCAACCGGATT
>CAZDYB010000384.1:0-4866 GCA_964509045.1 uncultured Akkermansia sp. | reverse complement strand
AGGAGGCGGATTCTTCCTGCCATTGAAGCAGGTCGAAGCCGACCACCCCCAACTCCCGGGCAGTGGTCCAGTTCAGGTTGGGGGAACCCTCATCCCCACTTAGCAGCAGGGAGCCGACGATCTGACACCGGGCGTGGACGACGGAAATTGCTGAGGCTGTGACGGACAATGGCAGGAGCGCAGCCAACAACCCGAGCCACACGATCACGAAGCCGCGGGCGAACCGGACTGGAACAGCAATATCCGCATGGCTTTCGGTCAATTGCATCATGAGCAGCACCGATCAGGCGCGTCGACTGCGTCGGAGGGCGATGATCCGGGCTCCCACCAGCAGGGACAAAGCCCCGGCTGCGGCCCAGGTACCGGCCTCGGGGACCGAGTAGGTCACGATCATGGTCGCCACCAGGCTGAACTCCTGCATGCCGAACATGGGAAAGATCTTGGCATTATCCACGAACACATAAGGCGTGGCCGGCCCCAGGTCGCTGGTGTTGTGGTAGGCGCCGCCCGGACTCGATGTCAGCAGGGTGCCGCTCACCGTCACCGGCACCGTCCCACTACCGACATAGGTCGCCAGATCGACCGCGATGCTGGTATCCGTGGCAAGGAGCGATGCTGCGATTTCATCGACCGGCCCGGGAGCATTGAACGGCACGCCGTCCGAGCCGCTGGTCGGGTTCAACAGGATCTGGGGATCCAGTGCGGGGACATCGGGAGTGGAGGTTGGCAGGTCGAAGTTGAAGTCACTTCGAACCAGCAGGTTGAAGGGAGTGTTGGCACCGGTGCCAATGCCGACGATCACGCCCCGGTAAAAGATCTGGGTCCGCAGTTCGTATTGAACTCCGTACAGGGTGTCCAGACCTCCGAATCCGTCGAACTTCGGCACCTGCCAGACCGCCCCGATCTGTGGCAACTCGCCCGTCGGACTCGCCGTCAGGTCGTAGGTCTCGGTGAAGGTGTACTGAATGGTGTTCGCCTGGGCTTTGCAAAGCAGGGCCAGGCCCGCCACCAGCATCCCATTCCACAGGAATCTCTTCATATGTATAGGTAGTTGGAGTGGGAGTTTCAGCGTTGGAGGGCGCGGAAGAACCGGACCGAGTCTGAACCGGTCACCGGATGCTGGATCTGGAGCACGCCCCCTGGATCGGATCGATAGACGCCAATCTCCGTCCAGCGTCCCGAGGCAAGGTCATCCGTGGTCTCGATGAGATAGTCGGTGCCGGCTTCACCGGTGAATTGCAGTTCCAGCAAGCCTTCCAGCATGCGGACCGAGGACACCTGGGCCGGCGGAGCGACGGTGATCTCGAACGGACCGTACTCGATCCGTTTCCCGGTGGTTTCCTGCTCCACCAAGAGATAGCGAAGCACACCTGCAGGTCGGGACATCGTCTCCCGGATCCTATAGACACCGCCCAGTTCCACATTGAGGGCGGGGATCAGGTCTGCGTTGACCAGCACCGGGCCCGAGGCTTCCAACCGATAGAGCTCGAAGCCCAGGGTGTTCAATTCGCTGAGGGTCTCCCATTCCACGGTCACTTCACCGGACTCCCACCAACCCTTCACATAGGCCAGCGTTATGGCGGTAGGCGCCGCAGAGGCAAAGCCAAGATCCACGGTCAGGTTGGCGGTGTTGTCGGCTATTGAACCGTCTCCCGGACCCAGATCCGTCTCACCCAAAGGCGCGGATCCGGGCGAGAGGGTGAAGGCCGCAGTCCGGACGCCGGTCGACGTGGGAACGATCGCATTGAACCCGTTGTCGTCCGAGTCCGCCGGGAACAGGTCGGGATCCAATCCATTGAAAGTCCCGTTGCTGGTGCCGCTGCTGAACAGGCCGACCAGCGGTTGAGCCGGGGCGAAGTTGCTCGCGGGAACCGCGATCACGTAATCGCCCGGCGGCAGGAAGAAGGAGTAGTAACCCCCACCCGCCGTCGTGATGGTGGCCAGGGCGGGCCCGGTCGGATAGCCGAGGCCGTCCGCTGCATAGACTTCAACCGTGACTCCGTTGATGCCGGGTTCGCCTCCATTGATCAACCCATCGTTGGCAACGCCGCCACCCGATCCATTGTCGTTCCAGATCCGGTTGCCGACCCGGACGTAATCCGAGGTATCCACCACATCGTCCAGGAAGTCGTTGTCCGGATACGACGTATAGGCCACCACCGGAACCGCGATCCGGTTGTCCGTCGGGCTGCCTTCGGTGTCGTCCACGCTGAAGTACCCCACCGGATCCTCCTCCACCACGACATAGTCGCCCAGGTCGAGATGCAGGAACTCGTAGTCGCCATTCGAATCCGTAGTGGTGATCGCCACCAGCATTCCATCTGACGGATCCCCGTCTCCATTGGGATCGGTGAACAAGCGGACCGTGACATTCTCGAAGGGAACATCCCCGCCGAACCCGGCGACGCCCTCATCCAGGTAGACAGTTCCCGAGATGCTGGCGGCCAGGGTCTCGACCGAGGCCGTGTCGTCATCGGGCGGAGCCGGGTCATCGTTCACGTCCACCGCAAAGGCCACCACCGCGACGTTGTTCGCGGGGTCGCATCCGCCCACCACCTTGAAGGTCACGACCAACGAAATGCTGTCGTTGACGGCCAGGTTGCCGGCGCCGGTGAGGTCATTCCACAGCAGGCTCCCGGCCGACACCGAATCCGGGGTGACCGAAGCCGAGACGAATTCGAGGCAGACATCGCTGAAGAAGTCCTCCAACGGGACGACCGCCAAAGCGGTGTCGCCCGTGTTCTGCACCGTGAGGGTGTAAGTCTGGTTGGCACCCAGGATCACTGGTCCGCTGGCAGGGAGCAGGCGGGCCTTGGTCACGGTGACGGCAGGCCGGGTGATGATGATGGGTTCCGTGTCATTCGCGGTCGGGCCCTGACTGGTGGTCACGACCACCGAGTTGACCGCCGGGTTGGCCGAGACAAGACCCTGGAAGGTCACCAGGAGATCCACGGACCCGCCTACCGCCAACGGACCCACGTCATTCCAGGTCAGGGTGGTGGCCGTGGTGGAGTCCGGCGCGGGAGTGGCGGTGACATGGCTCAACTGGGTGCTCGGGAAGGTGTCCACCACCTGGACTGCTGTGAGGGGTACGCTGCCCGGGTTGCTGACCCGGATCCGGTATTGGCCACTCTGGCCCACCACGATCTGGCCGTCGGTCGGGGTGAGAAGGGTCTTGGTGATGGCAACGGCCGGGACGGCGCCCGGGATGGAGGCGATGGCCGAACACGGATCCAACGCATCGTCCGGATCGACATAGTTCAGGGTGAGCGAACTGCCGGCGGTGGCGTAGAGGGTGCCGTTGTTGGGCAGCACACCACCGGGAGCGCTGGCTGAGGTTGTGGAAGGGATCGAGACCACAAAGACACCGGTATTGATGCCGGTTTCGGTCAGGGTGAGGGCTTCGCTGTCGCCCGTGCTGCTGAGCAGTGTTGCGGTCACCGTCTCCGCAACGGCGCCATTGAGATTCTGATCCAGATCGGTGACCCGGAGATGGATGGTGCCGTTGGCGGCATACACGCCCGTGGGAGTGCCATTCAACGTCGAGGTGAACTGGGTTTCGCAGGGTGTGCCGAGGTCAAGCTGGGTGAGGGTGACAATTGTGGACCGCTGATCGATGACCGCGTTCTCGAAGCCTTCTTCGGCGGTGGCGATCAATTCGTAGTCGCCGACCGTCACCCCGGTTTGCCACACATACTCGAAGGTCTTGGTACAGGTATCCGAAGCCACCACCGTGGGATCCGGCACGGTGGTCGGCAGGATGTCATTCAACCCGCCCGGTCCATCAATGCCCAGGGTCATGCCGGTGATGTCATAGGATCCGAACGGATCACTCACGACACCGCGCACATACAGGGTCTGTCCGGATGCGGCACTGGTCACGATGCTGCCGCCCGGATACGGAGCGTCGTAAACGTCCAGCGACGTGATCTTGACCACCGTGGTGGCGGGCAGACTGATCAGGGAAGGCTTGGTGGCGCTGTCGTAGAGGATCCGGAACGTGTTGCCGGCGGGCAGGTTGTTGGCGACGTCCAGTGTGATTGCCTCCCCGATGGGCACCGTGACGGCACTGGCCAGGGTTCCGCTCCATTCGAGGTAGACCCCATTCGCATCGGATCCGGCGCTGGCGGTGGTGTCGGTGAAGAAGGTGGTGGCGCCGTGTTTCAGGCTGGCGGTGACGGCGTTGCCAATGGATCCGGCCACCAGGGTGTAGTAGGCCTTCACTGTGATCGCACCGCCAGTCGGCATGGTGAAGGGTTCGCAGAAGGAGGGAGTTTGGGTGAAGGAGGCAGACTGGCCAGCGCCGGAATAGGCGATCACCACGCGGCCTGCCGCGCCGGCTCCGCCGGGTTGGCTCGCACCCGTTGAACCTGCACCTCCCCCTCCGGGCGGACTTCCCGGATTGCCAATTGAAGCGGCGCTGGAAGCCGGCCCCCCGACTCCACCTGCGCCACCGCCATTGCCTCCAGTTCCGCCTCCACCTGCGCCAGAGATTGCACCGGACCATGCCCCCCCTTGTCCAGTGCCCCCCGCAACACGGGTGGTACCCGCTGACGCGACCACGCTGCCACCGGCACCACCCGTAGAGGCGCCGCTACTGGCGACGGCACCTCCTGTTCCTCCAGCAGCCCGAACCAATGCATTGCCGGCAATGGCGTCGGGACCAAAATAGGAAGGGCTGCCATTGGCGCCGCTGGCTCCGGACACACCTGCTGCGATTCCCGCCACGGTGATCCGATAGGTGCTCAAGGGGAGGGGAGAAATGATGGAACTGGCATAGGCACCACCGCCACCACCGGGCGCCCTCCGACTATTGCCGCCCCCGGGGGTTCCACCACCGGCTCCACCACCGCCCCAAGCCTCCAC
>CAZDYB010000383.1:0-4890 GCA_964509045.1 uncultured Akkermansia sp. | reverse complement strand
GTCCGCCTGGCTGGGGCCGGCATCGATGACGCCCGGCTTGATGCGGAATGGTTGTTGGAACACGTGACCGGCATCCCCCGACTCCATCGCGCCGTCCGCGACCATGGCCCCATCGATTCAACCGCCCGGGCGCGTTTTGAGTCGCTGGTCACCCGACGTTCGCAGCGGGTTCCCCTCCAGCATCTCGTCGGCACCGCCCCGTTCCTCGATTTCGAACTGCGGGTCACCTCCGACGTCCTTGTTCCGCGTCCCGAAACCGAATGCCTGGCCCTGCGGGCGCTCCAGTTCCTGCCCAATGAACCCCGTCGGGCCATCGATCTCGGGACGGGTTCCGGTTGCCTGGCCCTCGCCCTCACCCGACGACGCCCCAACCTCGAAATCCACGCCGTGGAGCTGTCCGAGGCCGCCCTGGAGATTGCACGCGACAACGCCCGCCGACTGGGTCTCGGGCACCGCATCCAGTTCCACCAGGCCGATGCCTTCGGCGACCGACCTGCGCCGACGGCCTGGGGCCGATTCGATCTGCTCATCACCAATCCGCCGTACATACCCGCGGCGGAAATCGCCACCCTGCAACCGGAGGTCCGCGATCACGATCCCCGTCTGGCGCTCGACGGCGGTGTGGACGGACTGGACCCCTATCGGAATCTCGCCCGGCACGCCCCTTCGATGCTCATTCCCGATGGAATCCTCCTCGCCGAGTTCGGTGACGGACAAACCGACGATCTGACCCAACTCTTCGCCCGACACGGCTGGAATGAGATCTCCGTGGAGAAAGACTTGAGCGGCAGGGATCGCATTCTCATCGTGCGTGCGCCCCGGTCGAATCAGAGCTCCACCCCACGGTGCGGGCCGACCAGTGCGAATTCACCATGGACAGCTTCCTGATTGAAGGTGGGACCCCCTTGCGCGGCGAAGTTCGGATCAGCGGATCCAAGAACGCCGTGCTCCCCATCATGGCCGCAACCCTCCTGACCCGGGAAACCTGCGTCATCCACAATGTACCGGACCTCAGCGATGTCCGTTTCATGTGCCGGATCCTGGAATCCCTCGGCGCCACGGTTCAGTTCGAGTCCGGCACCCTGACCGTCCGCGCCGCCGACATCACCGGCACCGGCGACTACGATCTCATCCGCAAGATGCGCGGCTCGATCTGCATCCTCGGCCCCCTTCTGGCCCGGTTGCGAAAGGCCAGCGTGTCCCTGCCCGGCGGATGCGTCATCGGCACCCGCCCGATCGATCTCCACCTCAAGGGACTGCGTGCCCTGGGCACCGGCATCCGGATTGAAGGGGGCTACGTGAACGCCGAATCTCCCGACCTTGCCGGGGCCCTGGTCTTCCTCGGTGGCCGGGCCGGCCCCACCGTTCTCGGCACCGCCAACATCCTCATGGCCGCCACCCTCGCCGAAGGCGTCACCGTCATCGAAAGCGCCGCCTGCGAACCCGAGATCGTCGACCTCATCGACTTCCTGACCGCCATGGGTGCGCGGATCCACGGCGCCGGCAGTCCCACCCTCACCGTCACCGGCGTCACGGCCCTCGGCGGTGCCACCCATGAAGTCATTCCCGACCGCATTGAAGCTGGCACCTTCGCCGTCGCCGCCGTGGCCAGCGGAGGTTCCGTCACCCTGAACGGAGCCCGTGCCGATCACCTGGGCGCTGTTCTCGACAAACTTCAGGAGGCCGGCGGCCGCATCTCGAGGAACCACGGCTCGCTCACCGTCTCCGCCGGGTCCGCCGTGCACCCCGTCGAGATCACCACCATGCCCTACTCGGGTTTTCCCACCGACATGCAGGCCCAGTTCATGGCCCTCGCCTGTCTCGCCCAGGGCACCAGCATCATCACCGAACGGATCTTCGAATCCCGCTTCATGCACGCCTCCGAACTCATGCGGCTCGGTGCCGACATCGGTGTCGAGGGCCCCAGCGCCATCGTTCGCGGCGGCAAACCCCTCAGCGGCGCCGAGGTCATGGCCAGCGACCTTCGCGCCTCCGCCGCCCTCGTCATCGCCGGCATCGCTGCTTCAGGCCGTACCCAGGTCCATCGGGTCTATCACCTCGACCGCGGATACGAACGGATGGAGATCAAACTCGAACAACTCGGTGCCCGGATCCAGCGCGCTCCCGGCGAATGATCTCCGCTCCATCCTTCAATCTGCTTCCACCCCAACCCCGTCCGCGCTAAACCCCTCTGCCAATCCCATGGACATCGTCTTCAACTGCCCGCATTGCCAGGCCGATCTGGAAGTGGATGCCAGTGCCGCCGGCGAAACCATCAATTGCCCCACCTGCAACCGGGAGATCCAGATCCCAACTGCGGGAACTCCGGGAACACCACCCGCTCCGCCACCACCCGCTCCTCGTCCGCCCACCCCCGAGGTGCCCGTCAAGAAGTTCGCGGTGCCCGTCAGTGACAAGCCCGTCGAACCCCTCATCCAGAAGGCGCTCCCCCCCCTCGAGGCCCAGGCCAAGCACGACGGCAAGAAAATCCTCCGCATCAAGACCATCCGCCACTCCGACTGCAAGGAGGTCGGTCACGACAACTTCGATGCCACCGTGACCGAGTTCCTCAACAAGGTCACCGAGGAGAACATCGTCAGTCTCACCCCGGTGAATTACAGCTACGTCGAGATGGGCACCCAGAAGCTCATCACCGACTTCGGCCTGATGATCGTCTATCGCGGTTGATCCCCCCGCTGATCCGCCCTCAGCTGCGCCGGTCCCGGATCGCTTCCACGATCTGCGCGATGGCCTCCGACCGGGGACGTGCCCCCTGCGGTCCCTTGCTGTGCAGGCGGACGCTCACCTGGCCCGAGGCGAGGTCGCGTCCGCCCACCACCAGCATGGTGTGGACCCGGGCCACCTCGGCGTCCTGGATCTTGGCCTTGATCGGATTGTTGCCCAGATCCGCCTCGGCCCGGACCTGATGCGCCCGTAGTTCGGCCACGATGGATTGGGCGTACTCGGTCAGCGGCGCCTCTTCCCCGATGGTCAGGACACGCACCTGTTCCGGTGCGAGCCACAGCGGGAAATTGCCGGCATAATGCTCGATCAGGAACCCGATGAACCGCTCGTGCGTCCCCAGCGGTGCCCGATGGATGCAGAGCGGCGTCTTGTCGGTGTTGTCCCGATCCCGGTACACCAACCCGAACCGGGCCGGCACGGCAAAATCCACCTGGTTGGTCGCAATGGTGAATTCCCGGCCAATCGCACTCCACACCTGGACATCGATCTTCGGGCCGTAGAATGCCGCCTCATTGGGCACTTCCACGTAATTGATCCCGCTCGACTTCAACACGTCGCGAACCATGTCCTCGGTCTGTTTCCAAAGCTCGGGTTCATTCACGAACTTCTGCCCGAGCCGCGACGGATCGTGGGTGCTGAAACGCATCAGGTACCGGTCCAGCCCGAAGATCTTGAAATACTTCAGGTACATGTCGTTCACCGCATTGAACTCCGCGGTGAACTGCTCCGGCGTGAGATAGATGTGCGCGTCGTTCATCTGCATCGAACGGACCCGCATCAGTCCAAACAACTCACCCGACTGCTCGTATCGGTAACACGTCCCGTACTCCGCCAAGCGCAAGGGCAGATCCCGGTAACTCCGCGGCTCGGCCGCGAAGATCCGATGATGATGCGGACAGTTCATCGCCTTGAGGTAATAACGGGTCGCGACCTCGTCGGCTTCCGCCTCCTTGAACTCCATCGGGGCGAACATGCTCTCGGCATAATACGGCAGGTGTCCCGAGGTCCGGTACATCTTCTCCTTGGCCAGGTGCGGCGTCCGCACCCGCACATATCCGGCGGCAAACTCCGTCTCCTTGGCCAAACGCTCCAACTCCTCCACCAACACGGTCCCCTTCGGCAACCACAACGGCAGGCCCGGCCCCACATACTCCGCGTCGAACGCGAACAAGCCCATCTCCGCCCCGATCCGCCGATGATCCCGTTTCTTCGCCTCCTCCTGCATCCGCAACCAGGTCTCCAACTCATCCTTGGTCTTGAACGCCGTCCCGTAGATCCGCTGCAACTGCGGGTTCTTCTCGTTCCCACGGAAATAGGCGCTCGCCACCTTCAGCAGCTTGAACGCCTTCACATTCCCCGTCCGCATCACATGCGGCCCCGCACACAGATCCACGAACTCCCCGTTCTGATAGAACGTGATCGTCTCCCCCTCGGGAATGTCCGCGAGACGCTCGGTCTTGTACCGCTGCCCACGCACCTCGAAATAGGCCCGCGCCTCGTCCCGCGCCTTCTCCACCCGCTCGAAGACCTGGTTCTCCTTCATCACCTTCCGCATCTCCTCCTCGATCCGCGGAAAATCCTCGGGAGAAAACCGATGCGATTTCAGGTCGAAATCATAGTAGTAGCCCTCATCCGTCGGCGGCCCGATGTCGAGCAGTGCGTCCGGCCAGATCCGCAGCACCGCCGTCGCCAGGATGTGCGCGCACGAATGCCGCAACCGCATCAGGTCGGTCATCTGCTCGCGCTGCTCCAGCGACTTGCGCTGCACCTCGGTCTTCGCGGCCTCCAGTGTTCCCTCGGCTTCTTGATTTTCCATGTCGGCTTTCCCGTTTCACCCGTCCACATCCCACCTCCCAACAAAAACGCCCCGGACCATCTAGGTGCGAGGCGTGAAGCGCTCATCCCGGATGGATGAACGCTACGGAGTGGTATCGGTTCGGACAGGCTGCACGCCCCACATGAAGCCGGAGCCACGCCCGGCAGGCAAGCCCACTCCCCAATCGGTCCAACCCGATGTGGTTTCCAGATCCGCGACGTTCCCGACTCCGGTCGTGGTCTCGGCGGATCTCCAACCACCTCCGGTGAGTTGTCCCCAACGGGGACCCGGATCCCAGCCCAGGGCTGAGGGAGCTCGGCGACCGATGC
>CAZDYB010000382.1:0-4932 GCA_964509045.1 uncultured Akkermansia sp. | reverse complement strand
TCCGGCTCAGCCGTTCAGCGCTTCGTACACCTTCCCGACCATATCCTTGCCCGGGGTCAGGGTCTTGCTGCCGGGCTTCCACTTCGCCGGACAGGCTTCCGTCGGGTTCTTCGCCAGGTATGTGTTGGCTTCGAGCTTGCGCAACAGTTCATCGGCATCGCGCCCGACATTGTAGAAATTGACCTCGCTGCTGACCAACAATCCGTCCGGGTTGATCACGAACGTCCCCCGCAAAGCCAGTCCCGATCCCTCGTCGTACACCCCGAACAACCTCGAGATCCGACCCGTGGGATCCGCCGCCATGGTGTACTTCACATCCGCCAACAACCTCTCGGCACCCAACCATGCCAGATGGGCAAACTTGGTGTCCGTCGACACCCCCACCACCTCTGCACCCAATGCCGCCAATTGCGGATGTTTCACCGCCAGATCCGCCAGTTCCGTCGGACACACGAAGGTGAAATCCGCCGGATAGAACACCAACACCGTCCACTTGCCCGCCGCCTGGGCCGCCGACAGCGAGAACTTTCCGAAATCGCCCTTGGCCGGTTCATAGGTCTCCAATTCAAACAGGGGAACCGTCTGGCCCACCCTCAACACGTTGACGTCACTCATGATTTTTCAGGATTCGCAATTTCCGCCGGACATTGAAGTACCAGCTTCCCGTTCCGATGCAACCGGCTGAATCCGGAAAGGTGGGGCGGCCATCCGCGGGCGGCGTTGTCCCCGCAATGCAGAATCCGCTGCTGGGTCCGGTTCAGCCCAGTGAATGGACGTGCGGATAGGCGAGCAGCTTTCGGTCGGTGGTCACCAGTGTCAGACGTTCGATCCGTGCAGTGGCGAGCAGGAGGCGGTCCGCTGGATCACCATGAACGATACCCGGCAGGCTCCAGGCCTCCGCCATGATTTCTGGAGTGATGGACAGGCATTCCCAGCCGTTGCGTCGCAGGGTCTCGGCCCACCACTGCTTCCAATGCATCGTGAGCTTGAGGCGCCCCCGCTCCTGTCCACACGCGAGTTCCGCCACAGAGACGGCAGATACGCACACCACGCAACCGTCAGCCGTAATCTGGCGCATGGCTTCGGCCGAGAGGTTGCCGGAATCTTCGACGAAGAAAACCAGCGCGCAGGTATCGAGCAACAGCTTCATCTTCCACTACTTGAGCATCTCCCAATCGCTTTCAGGTATGAAGGGTTCGGTGAGATCCCCAAGAATCTGCACGGTCCCCTTCATGGAACCGGGCGTGCTCCGGTTTGCATGCTTCGACCTCGCGTGGATCGGTTCGAGCTTCACCATGGGAACGTTGCGGCGACAGACCACGATCTCTTCCCCAGCCTCCGCCTTGGCGAGGTACTCGGTGAGCCGGTCCTTGAATTCCCCCACATTCACGAAGGTTGCATTCATGGCCTTGAACTTGGCCATCTTGATGGCCGAGTCAATTCCCGTCCCGGCTTCCGCCAAACGCTGCGCAGATGGCGAGGGAGGCATGCAGGGGTGGGGACAGGTCCTTTTCAGGCTGAACCCCTGAGCACGCCACGGATCGGTTCCGCACGATCTTCCACCCGATGGAACAAGGGCAGATCCGGGAGTTCATAGGGCGCATACGGATCAATCCCCAGGGCCGTGAACAGGGTCGCGAACAGGTTCTTTTCGTTATAGGCCTGACCATCGACATCCACGCCATCCACATCGGTGGCGCCCACCACCACCCCGCGTTTGATCCCGCATCCGGTCAGCATGAGGCTCCACGCATTGGGATAATGATCCCGTCCCCGGGCCTGGTTCAGCCAGGGTGTCCGACCGAACTCACCCATTGCCACCACCAGGGTCGAGTCGAGCATCCCACGCTCTTCCAGATCGTTCACCAGATGGAACAGGACCCGGTCCAACTCCGGCACCAGCATCTGATAGATCTCATTGTGGAAAACGTGGCTGTCCCAGGGCATTCCGTTGGCCACCATCACAAACGGCGCCCCGTTCTCCACGAGTTGGCGTGCCAGCAAGGCGTGCATGCCAAACGCCGCCGGGCCGTACCGTTCCCGATCCCGGGCCGGCAACCGTTCGAGGTCGAAGAGATCCGCACAGCTCATCAGGCCTTTGACGCGCTCGAACACCGCGTTCTGCGAGGACGCCGCGGCGCTGCGTCGTTCGTTCTCGAATTTCTTCGTGAGGAACCGCCTCAACGCATTGCGCGCCTCGTGATCGTCCGCCGTGAGGTCGACCAACCGGTTCACGTTCTCCAGCTTGAAATCTCCGCCCACGCGGACGGGCCCATATTCCGCACCCAACCAACCCGCCCAGTTGCCCGCCTTGAACTGCTTGAACTCATTGCCTTCCGGGCACGGATCCAGCAGGACGAAATTGGGGATCGGATTGTCCAGATGCCCGAGTTGCTGGGACAACACCGCACCCAGGGTGGGCCGGATGAAGGGGGGACGCGGCCCGGCACCGCGATTCAACAGATCGATGCCCTGCAGGTGCTCGCTCTGGTCGGTCTTCATGGAGCGGATCACCGCCAGCTTCCCTGCGATGGAAGCGCAGCGCGGCATCAGTTCGCCGAACTGGATCCCCGGCAATTGGGTGGGTATGGCGCGGAACGGTCCGCCGGTGGGCCGACCCGGTTTGGGATCCCAGGTCTCGAACTGGCTCGGTGCGCCGCAGAGCCAGAGCAGGATGCAACGTTTGGCCGTGCGCTTCGCATGGGCTGCGAAGGCCGGGACGGAAAACAGCCCGTTCCAACTGAAGACCGAACTCGCCCCCGCCGCGGCCAACCCGGTCAGGAACCGGCGTCGATGCAGCACATGATCCACCCCGCCGCACTGCGATCCCGCCAACGGTGTTCCCTTCGGCCTGTCTGCTCCTTCCGAGGACATGCCCCCTTGTATCCGCTGTCCCGACCCGCCGCCACCCTGTCGTTCCTGCGCCGGGGCCGCAGTTTCCATCACGGTCTCACCAACACCCGGAAAACCCGCACGCCCAACGTCGTCAAGGGTTCCGTCAACTTCACCGAATCTCCCAACGCCTCCCGGATCGTCACAATCTGCCACTCGGTCGCCGCCGGATCCGAAGCCGCCTGCAATTCATAGATCCGCCCCGGAATCGACAACGCCGTCACCACCACCTCGCCGCCACTCAAGGTCACGGTTCCGGCCTTCAACTCCGAAACCACCGTCACCATCACCGGCGCTGAAGTCACCGAAAGTCCATTGGCTGTCACCACCGCCTGATAGCCACCCCCCAGACCGGCCGTGATGCCGGGCAAGTTCAACACGTTGCCTTCCCCGTCCGGCACCGGTTGCCCTTCCCGCAACCAGAAAGCCGTCGGCGTCGCCCCCACCGCCGTCGCCGTCACTGACAACAGGACATCCTCACCCGCATGCACCGTGCGATCCGCCGATATCTTCGTGATCTGCGGCGGATTCTGTACCGGGATCACCGTCAATCTCACCGGATCACTCAGGATCGATCCTCCGGAATTGCGGACCCGCACCACATAATCACCGGCATCCGACAGCTTGACCGGATCCAGGACCAGCGTGGCTTCCTTCGCATTGGGGACCTCCAGGTCGCCCTGGATCCATTGATAAGTCAGGTTCGGTCCCACCGCCCTCACCGTAAACTCCGCGCGACCCCCTTCATCCACGGTGACTGCCGCAGGCGGTTCCTCGATCTGGGGCGGCACGGTGACGATGGTGAACACGAGGGACGCCGTGAAACTGTTGCCGGTGGCATTGCTGTTTTCCCAACCGGTGATGCTCGCCGTATAAACTCCCGCCCGATTGGGAGTGCCTGAGATGATTCCGACAGTCCGGCTCGTCACCGCCAGGCCCGGGGGCAGGCCGATCGCGGTATAGGATTTCGCGGTCCCATGCTCGGTGCTGGTGATCTGGGCCCGATAATTCATCGGGGTTCCTTCGGTGCCTTGGACATTGGCCGAGCTCAACAGTCCGGTGGCACCGGACAACGCGTGTGCGCCGCCCGCCACCGCCGCCGCGGTCGACACCCAGCGCATCAGGAGGAGCACCGGTTGCAGCACCCCGGCCACCGCCGGTTCCAGACCCCGCACCACTGGCGAGATCTGGAGGAACAAAGCCAACAACAACGAAGGTATCTGTCTCAGTCTTGCGCCCATCATCCACCCCCTTCCCTCAATTGCATCCACATCCACCACCACCCACTCCCCGGCCGCCCATGACTGCCTCCCTGGAAAACCAGACGTGCTCGGACAACGCCAGACCCAGCGGATCCCGGTCGGGACGCATGACGGCATCACCCAACGTTCCCCGTTGCCAAGGTTTGACCGATTGACAACCGGTCAACGCCAGCAACCCGGCGACGCACAGCAATGCCCGCCCCCATCCCAGCCGCCTGAGCAACCCGTCCATAAGGCAATCCCCGGTCAGGCCGACAACAGGGTGTCGAGCTGGGCCGCGTATTTCTTGCGGACCTTGTCGCCTTCGAACCCGACATGCACCGCGTGCACCTTGCCGTTCTTGCCCACCAGCAGGGAGGTGGGAATGCCCTCGATGGAAAGTTTGGTGGCCAGCTTGCCCTTGGGATCCCGGACCACGGTGAAGGGAATCGGACTCTTCTTCAGGTACGCGTCCATGTCCTTCTTGTCCTCGTCCAGGCTCACGGCGATGAACACCACGCCCTTTGGACCATATTCCTTGTGGAGATCGGACAACACCGGCAACGCCTTGCGACACGGCCCACACCAGCTGGCCCAGAAATCCACCAGCAGGACCTTGCCCGCCAACTCCGGGAGGGTTCCCTCCAGCCCTTCCTTGGTCAGGTCCGGGAAGGTGTCCCCGGCCTTGGGTTCCGCCGCCAGCATTCCTGCCGGTACCACGGCCGTCAGCAGCAGCGCCGCTCCAGCCCCCATGAAGTCACGTCGTGATGTGTTCATAAAATCGCGTTGAACTGACCAA
>CAZDYB010000381.1:2316-4937 GCA_964509045.1 uncultured Akkermansia sp. | reverse complement strand
TCCGCCCGCTTCCGCAGCGTTGCTGCCGTGGATCGCCAACAACTTCGGGATGCACAGGGGAATGCGGGGCCACTGGGAAAGGAGTTGACCCGTGCGGAGTCAAAAGGTAGCCAGTGCTACAAGATGAAGCTGAAGGTACTCCATGCAGTCCGTGGTACAACGTTTCCGGTGCCTTACCGCATCCGGCCCGGACCGTGGACCCTCCTGTTCGCCGCCGCCTTGGTGGTCCGGGCCCAGGAACAGGCGCCTTCGACGCCCGCTGGAGCTCCAGCCACCAATACGCCGGCCTTCCCCACCACCATGGTTGTCACGGGCACGCGCACCACCCGGGGCATCCTGGAGACACCGGTGCGGACGGAGGTCATCACGGCGCAGGACATGGCGATCACCGGGTCGCCCAAGCTTGCGGATGTGCTGGAGTACCAGACCGGGTTGCGGGTGGAGAGCAACTGCCAGAACTGCAACACGACCGAGATCCGGATGCTGGGATTGCAGCAACGCTATATCTCGATGTTGTCGGACGGCATGGCCACGTTCTCAGGCCTGGCCGGTGTCTATGGGATTGAACAGATTCCCATGGCGTTGATTGACCGGATCGAGGTTGTCAAAGGGGGGGCATCGGCGCTTTACGGGCCCAGTGCGGTGGCGGGAGTGGTCAACATCATTCCGCGGGACCCGACCCATACGCATGCGACGATGAACTTCAATTACAACTGGATGGAAGGCAGTGCCAGCGGGGATCGTCCGAACACGGATGCGAACGGGGTCTTTGAGTGGGCCAACAAGGAAGGGTCGGTGGGAATCACGGCCTATGGAATCCAGAGCTTTGTCCAGGGATTGGATGTGAACGGCGACAACTTCACGGAAGTGGCGCGGCGCGATCTGCTCGGCGGTGGGATCCGTGCGGTATTCAAACCCACGCCGGCGGTGAAGCTGTCGCTGGATTACCTGCATACCCATGAAGACCGGCGTGGCGGGGAGGATGACGAAGGACTTGGAATCCGGGCGAACCGGGCTTTCCTCAGCGAAGAACTGAAGAGCACGCGGGATGTCGGATCGATCCTGTTCAAGCATACACCGTCGGAGAAATTCGATTATCAACTGGGATTCTCAGCGGCGAACACGGCGCGTGACAGCTATTACGGTGGGATAAGCCCCCTCGGCCAGGCACCGCCCGGGAGCATCGGTCATGACGCGTCGGTGCCGGCCCGGTTGTCGAAGCGTTTCCCGCGGTATGCCGGCGCCTTCGCAGATCCGAATGGTCCGTTCTACAATCCCGATTGGACGGAGGAACTGGGCTTTGGCGTGACGGACAACCTGCTGACGATGACGGATGTGAGTGCCAACAGCTATCTGGGTGAACGGCACACGCTGACCTATGGGTTTCAGTTTCGATATGAGACCATTGATGATGTGAGCGGACTGGGGAGGGTGGTGGAAGACAGTTATGTGAACCACGGTGGATTCATCCAGCACGATTGGAAGCTGGTTGAGTCGCTGGAGTTCATTTATGGGCTGCGGTTGGACAAGCATTCCAGGGTGGATGACGTGATTGAGTCTCCCCGTGTGGCGCTCAAGTGGAGTCCGCGGTCGGACTTTGACCTGCGCCTGGCGGTGGCGACCGGTTTCCGTGCACCGGAATTGTTCGATGAGGATCTCCACATATCGAACGTGGGCGGGGCGCTGGAGGTGGTCTCGCTCTCGCCGGACTTGAGGGAGGAATCAGCGATCACCTATTCGGTCGCGCCCCAGTGGCGCCTGAGTCGGAGTTGGCAGTTGGAAGGCAACCTGTTCCTCACGCGCATCAGCGACGTATTCTTCAATGACCAGTCAACCGACGACCCCTCGACCTCCGGAGTGATGGAATCCACGAAGATCAATGCAGGCGATGCCGCGGTGTACGGGGTGGAGATGAACCTGGTTTATCAGAAGGGATGGTTCTCCGCCGAGATCGGCTATGTCGAACAGCGGTCCCGTTATGGCGACGCACAACTGGCGATCGGGATGGAGGGGGATCCGGTGAACAATCCGATCTTTGTCCGGGATTTCGAGCGCACCCCGAACCGGTATGGAGTGATCAAGCTCATCCATGACACGGGAGTGTGGAGTGTCTTTGCCGCAGGCAAGTTGACCGGGCCGATGGAGGTGCCGCATGTGATATCGGATGAAGTGACCGGAGAGTTGACTGGGAACGCCCTGAAGGAGTCGTCCTACTTCTTCATCGTGGATCTGGGAGCGAGTTATACATGGCGGTTGCCGGGTCACACCCTGGTGACGGCCCAGCTGGGAATCAGGAATCTCTTCAACGACTACCAGGACGATCTGGACCGCGGGCCCTTTCGGGATGCCGCGTTTGTGTATGGCCCGCGTTTTCCGCGCACGGTCCATGCCGGATTGAAGGTGGAGTTCTGAGCCTGAAGGTATGAGGGGCTGAAGCCTTGATGATCCCGGTTCGGATCAGCCGTCCTGAATTGCGGGGTTGGCATGGATGGCAAGCATGACGGAACGCAAAGGGTCGTGTCCAAACAGTTGACATTTGCCCGGGTTCCGCGGCGGCGTCCAGGCCCGATCCAATCCAACCCGGGTCCTCCGCTCGGGACCTTCAGCCGCCGGCCTCGACC
>CAZDYB010000381.1:0-2216 GCA_964509045.1 uncultured Akkermansia sp. | reverse complement strand
TGTTGGATTCCGGGCGGTCGGCTTCGAGGTCGTAGAGTTCCCAGGGCTGGTTCTCCTTGGCCACGAGCTTCCATTGGCCGTCGCGGATGGCGCGATTCCCTTCGTGTTCCCAGACGAGGGGTCGGGTGCGCTGGAGGGACTCGCCACGGAATGCGGGACGCAGGCTGGTGCCTTCCATGGGCTGGATTGTTTGACCGGCGAGATGGGTGGGGTACGCGGCGCCGGCGAGGTCCACGCAGGTGGCCATGATGTCGACCAGTTGGCCGGGCTGCGGTTCGAGTCCGCCCTTGCGGTCGGTGGCGATGCCAGCCGGCCAGTGGGCGATCAGCGGCGTGGCAATGCCGCCTTCGTGGGTCCAATGCTTGTACTCGCGGAATGGAGTGCCACTGACATTCGCCCAACCGCGCCCGTAGGCGATATAGGTGTCGGGTCCGCCCGGAAGGACCCCGATGCCCTGGCGCACGGGGTAACCGTCGCGGGTCTGTTTCGGCTGACTGCCGTACTGGGGATCGTCGGGAGACATCGGGGGAAGTGTGGGTTGGGAAGCGCGGGCGGTGGGTTTGTTGCCGCGACCATTTCCCTCGGCACAGCCGCCGTTGTCCTGGAGATAGAGGATGAGGGTGTTGTCGAGCTGCCCGTGCGCCTTCAGTTCAGCGACGATCCGGCCGATGCCCTGATCCATGGCGTCGAGTTGGGCGGCGTAGACTTCCATGCAACGGCTTTCAAAGGCCTTGTCGGAAACCTTGTCCCAGGATTCGGCCGGGGTCACAGGTGACCAGCGGTCGTCGAGGAGGCCGAGTTGACGGAGCTTGGCGCGGCGGGCGGCGCGGACGGGTTCGTATCCGGCGTCGTAGCGGCCCTTGTATTTCGCGATGTCCGCTTCCCTCGCATGCAGCGGCCAGTGCGCGGCGGTGAACGCGGTGTAGAGCAGGAACGGCTGGCCCTTCCGGTCGCGCGAATGATCGCGGATGAAGCGGACGGCGTGTTCGGCGATGGCGTCGGTGTAGTAATACCCGGCGGGTCGATAGTCGGGATCGTTGGCGACGGTGATGAGGCGGTTGTCGCGGACGAGCGAGCTGGGATCGAAGTAGCTGCCCGCGCCGTGAATGGTTCCGTAGAAGCGGTCGAATCCGCGCTGCAGCGGCCAGTTGTCGGTTTCAGTGAGGAACCTGGGGCCGTGACCGGGGGTGACGTGCCATTTGCCGACGGCGTAGGTGCGGTAACCGGCGGGCTTCAAGGCTTCGGCAAGGGTGACGCACTGGCGGTTGAGGCGGCCCCTGTAACCGGGTAGACCGCGATCCTCCATCATGTGGCCGACGCCGGCCTGGTGCGGATGCAGTCCAGTCAGGAGCGAGGCCCGTGTCGGGCAACATCGGGCGGTGTTGTAGAACTGGGTGAAGCGGATGCCGTCGCGGGCCAGGGCGTCGAGGTTCGGCGTGTGGATCTCGCCGCCGTAACACCCGATGTCCGAGTATCCGACGTCGTCGCTGAGGAGGATGACGATGTTGGGTCGGGAAAGGGTGGCGGCGGACAGGGAGAAGCGGGCAACGACGGTGGCGACGAGGACCAGGCCGATGAGTAGGGAGCGCTTCATGAGGGTGGGAGTCTGAATGGATCAGCCTCGGGATTGAAGCCGGGAAGAAGACCTGCGGACAACGGCTCCCGCGTCCATTGCAGACGCGGTGACGAGGCGGATTGTGCGCCGGCCGACCTGTTGGAAATTCCGGCCACGAACCCGCCAGCAACCTTGCAAATCTTCCACGGCGTGGAAGATTTGCATGGTTCAGAAGACGATCCCATACCGCAAAGGGGTCATGTCCAAACAGTAGACATTCAGGGGTTCGGCAGCCCTGTCGACTGCGTCCCAGCCAGACTCGATCTAACCCAGGTCCTGGGCGCAGGACATCCACCCGCTAGCCTGGCTCAATTGTAAAAAATGGGTTCTGCTGCAGAACCCCCCTGTTTTGGAATTTGGCCGCGCACGGACGAAATCGGGGGAATCCGATAACGTTCAATTTCGACTTATAAGGTGTTTTGATTTCTTCGGAGGGTGATTTCAAGGGGGTGAAAAGCCGGCCACTTGGGTTTTTCAGCAGAACCAAAAATGTAGACGCGACCCCTTTGCCTGATCACTGGAAAAGGCAGTTTGATCCGCAGATTGCGCAGATGATCAGGAGCTTGGATTGGGCGTGCCATTCACCTGCAAGGTGACGTCT
>CAZDYB010000380.1:0-4940 GCA_964509045.1 uncultured Akkermansia sp. | reverse complement strand
ACTGGAGAAGATGGAAACGCCGGGGGCACCCAGATGGACGCGGGTCGCACCGAAGTTGGAGAAGTTCGCGAGCTTGTCCTGCCGATCGATGGCAGCCACCGACAGGATGTTGTCGAGGTTGTAGCTGGCGGGATAGGCGGGGTTGGTGTCGTTGTTGTTGGATTCGTTGCCGGCGGCGGCGACGAACAGGACGGAGGCGTTGCGGGCGGCGGTGATGGCATCGAAGACCGACTGGCTGAAGCCGCCGCCGCCGAAGCTGGCGTTGATGATCTGGGCGCCGTTCTGGACGGCGAAGTTGATGCATTTCACCGAATCGGACAGCGCACCGGAGCCCTGGGCGTTGAGGAACTTGCAGGCCATGAGGCGGACCTCCCACGCCACCCCGATGTGTCGTCCCCCGGAGTTCGCCGCCGCACCAATCGTCCCGGCGCAATGGGTTCCGTGGTCGTTGTCATCGTTCGGATCGCCGTTGTTGCTGACCGCGTTGATGCCGAAAACGTTGTCCACATAGCCGTCGCCATCGTCGTCGATCCCGTTGCCCGCAATCTCGCCGGCGTTGCGCCACATCTGCGCCGCCAGGTCGGTGTGGGTGTAGCGGATGCCGGAATCGATCACCGCCACGATGACGTTGGTGGAACCGGTCGTGATGTCCCAGGCGCGCACGGCATCGACGTCCGCACCGGATACCCCGGAGTTCTGTCCGGTATTGCGCAATCCCCACAGCGTGCCGTCGGTGAAGGCCGTGTCGGTGGGCAGAAGCGTCGCCTGCACGATGTAGTCGGGTTCCACGTAGACGAATCGCCCGCTCTTCTGCAGCGCCTTGATCCGGTCCAGCATCGCTTCGCCGCGATCCTGCGCCTCCTTTGCGTCGGCCACCGGTCCCGGGCGTTCACCCGTCACATCCAGTACCACACTGCCCTGGACCAGGTTCAACTCCTCCAGGACACCCAGTTCGTGCGGTTCCAATGCCTCACGTCGCTCGGCCGGTCCGGCCTCAGCCTTGAATCGTGCCAGGATCCGGGTCGGATGCGCCTTCTGACCATTCACCATCACGTAGTGCGTGCGGTAGTCGACCGGCGGCGACGCCGGTACCACCCGGGGACCAGGAACCGTCGCCGCCAGACCCGTTGTCGAACCGGATGCGGTCGTCAGCCCGGATGCCCCGGCGATCGCAGGCGCTGGAATGGCAACGGGCGATGCCGGGGAACCGACGTCGCCGGGCGCGGGGGAACCGGGTGGGGTCGCCTCGGCAACGATCGACGTGGGCGAGGCAGAAGCTCCCGCCGGGCCGGGGTCAGCCGGGGGAAACGCCACGCGCCAACTGAGGAATGCGCCGGCCGTTAAGAGGGCGACTAGGAGGCTTCTCTTGAGGGTGCTGTGGGAACGGTTCATGGCGGGATGGCTGTTGTGCCCTGATCAGCCGATACCCATGAGGGGAATCCAAGCCCAAATTGGACCCTTCCCCCGGTCTGGCGGAACCGCAGGACAGGGCACTCTTTCGCCGGTGCGCCGACTTGCCGTCAGGAAGGCGTTGGGTGGACCGTCGGGACCATGACGCGGATCGGACTGAGCCTGGCCGGTTGGATGATCGGCTTGTGGATCGGGGCAGGGGTGGGATCAGGAGCCCTTCCGGATTTCGATTTCACCCGGATGCCGGCGGGAACAGAACCGGCCGGTTGGCAGGCCACCCATCATGTCGGCGGGTTGAGGATCGGGGATCGTGGACTGACCATTTCCATCACCGGAGCGGATCCCTTCATCACCAGCCCGACCTTGTCCCTGGGATCGGGACAGACGGCGATGGTCGAGATGCGGGTGTGGTCGGCGTCGGGTGGGTTCGGTCAGCTTTTCTGGTATCGCGGTGGAGCAAGTGAGGAGGCATCGACGTGGTTCACCGTGCGGACCAATGCCTGGACCGATGTCTGCCTCGCCATCCCGGCCCAGGGAGACGGTTGGCGCCTGCGATACGATCCGCCGGAGAACACGGGGGAACATCGGGTGGCCTGGCTGCGGGTGCGGCCGATCCCGGAACCCGATGGGATCCGGGTCACGGCAAATCCGGACACCGTGACGATCCAGGGGGTGGGATTGCCGGCGGCGGGAGCACTCAGCGAGTTGCGGCCGCATCAGGACCTGTCGGATGCGATGGCGGCGCCGATCGTGTACCGGTGGACCAACGGGAACGGGTTGGAATGCGTGTTGCCGCGGCGGGTACTGAGGGACGGTCGGGAGTTGGATCGGTCGGCCCACGGATTCGTGGTGATGGAATCCAACGGAGGGTTCGGTTGGCGACCCTGGGGACCGGTCCGATGGGTGGGGGATTTCTCCGGGATGGCGCGTTTGTCGACTCCGGCAGTGGTGGCCCGGGGAAAGAAGGGATTGCAGGTGCAGATGGTGGACGATGCCCTGGAGTTGGGGATCCATCACGCCGCCCTGAATGTGAACCTGCCGGCGTTGATGCAGTTGGGCGCCGCCGGAGAAGCCTACGAATGGGAGTCAGACGGAAGGACGTATCGGTTCCATCGGCAGACCGTCGATGCCATCCCGGTGAAGGAGCTGTCGGATCGTGGCGTGGTGGTGTCGTTGATCCTTCTGGCCTACGCCTCGGGCGAGCCGGAACGGGATCGGATCTGGCTGCATCCAGGCTATGATCGGCGGGCGCCGAACCGGTTGGGTGCCTTCAATATCAAGTCGGAGGAGGGCGCTGGTTGGTATCGGGCCGCCCTTGGGTTCCTGGCGAACCGGTTCTCACAACCCGACGCCCGACACGGCCGGGCCAGCCACTTCATCGTGGGCAATGAGGTGACCGCCCACTGGCACTGGGCCAACATGGGCGAGGTGCCGCGGGAGGTCTTCATCCGGGATTACGAACGGATGGTGCGGGTGGCCCATGCCGCCGTCGGTGCGGTGACCGACACCATCCGCGTCTACCTGTCGTTCGATCACCATTGGAACGTGGTGTATGGCGATACACCACTCCGGTCCATTGCCGGACGACCCTTGCTGGACGGGTTCGCACGCGAGGCCTCACTGGGCGGTAATTTCGGTTGGCACCTGGCCTACCATCCGTATCCGGAAAACCTGTTCAATCCGCGCACCTGGCAGGATCGGACCGCAACCCGGAATCCGGAGACGCTTCGGATCACCTTCAGGAATCTGGAGGTGCTGATGGATTACCTGAAGCGGCCTCAACTGATCTGGAATGGTTCGGCACGTAGGGTGTTGTTGTCGGAACAGGGATTCCATTCGGACGGTACGGAGAAGGGCGAGGCGTTGCAGGCTGCAGGTTACGCCTATGCCTGGAAGAAGGTGGCGGCAATGGATGGGGTGGATGCCTTCATCCTGCATCGCCATGTGGATCATGGACAGGAAGGCGGCCTGAACCTGGGTCTGTGGCGACGCAAGGATGGGTCGGTGTCCCATCCCGACTCGAAAAAGCCGTCGTGGGAGGTGTTTCGGGCAGCCGGTACTGATCAGGAGGATCGCGCCTTCCACTTCGCCCTTCCCCTCATCGGGATTCGCGATTGGTCGGAAATGAGGTGACGCCTCCCCCGGACAGGAATTTGTCGGGTTGCCTTTGGGAAATCTGTAGCCTCCGGACGTGGGGGCGCGACGTCGCAACAAGTATCGATTGCCAGGCAAGTCGG
Source organism: uncultured Akkermansia sp. (assembly GCA_964509045.1). GTDB lineage: Bacteria > Verrucomicrobiota > Verrucomicrobiia > Limisphaerales > UBA9464 > UBA6176. Next base: position 1,293 of record CAZDYB010000380.1, on the reverse strand, counting down.
GAGGACGACAAGACCTGGCCTGGATGGGATGGCTGTTGGCTTTGGCCACCTGTGTTTTCCTGGGATGGCTGGGCTGGGGGTGGTGGAGTCGGCGGGGTGGTCAGCCGACTCCAACCCCGGGTCGTATCCAGCCCGTCCAACGATCCTTCCGCACCCCCCCCTCACTGACCCCGCCAGCCGTCGATCCCGCCACGGAGACTCCGTCGGTTCCGCAGATCCAGGTTTCCACCCAGGCCTTGCGATGGAATCCTCCGGTGTCCCAGTCCGCGCCTTCCGAGAACACTCCCACCAATTCGTCCGCGCCCAGCAATGACCCGGGTGTTCCCTGGACGCCGCGGGAGGCCGCCACCGTGCTGGAAGCCCAGATCGCCCTCGCTTCGCACGGCATCAACGCCGGTCCCATCGATGGAGTCGCCGGATCCCAGACCGCCGCCGCTCTGCGCGCCTTCCAGATGCAGCAGGGGATCGAGGGCTCGGGACGACTGGATCGGGACACTCAGCGGGCATTGATCCTCCGATCTGATCCCATCACCCGAATCACCCTCCACGCCTCCGACCTCGCCCGGATCGGTCGCGTCCCCAAAACCTGGCTCGGCAAGTCCCAGGCGGCGGAATTGGGATATGAATCCGCCCTGGAAATGGCCGCCGAACAGTGCCGATCCCATCCGAATCTGGTTCGGAAACTGAATCCAGGCGTCGATTGGGACCGGGTCTCGCCCGGGCAGGAAGTCGTCGTCCCTTCGCCCCGATGGCCTGTCGCTCGTCGTGCCGCCCGGATGCGCGTCAGTCTTGCCGGCCGATACCTGAGGGCCTTCGACGAGCGTGGCCGGTTGTTGTGCCACTTTCCTTGCAGCATCGGAAAAATTGCCTCCAAACGTCCCGTCGGAGACCTCCATGTCGTCGTGGCCGTCAAGGAACCCAACTACACATTCGACCCCAAGATCTTCCCGGAATCGGCGGAAGCACGATCCCTGGGACGACGTCTGCTCCTGCCTCCAGGACCCAACAACCCCGTCGGACTCGCCTGGATCGGACTCGACCGACCCGGATTCGGAATACACGGCACTCCTGCCCCCGAACAGGTTGGCCGGACCGAGAGCCACGGATGCTTCCGACTGGCGAACTGGAACGCCGAATACCTCCGTCAAATGGTGTGGGTGGGTATGCCGGTTTCGGTCGAACCCTGACCCGGACCTCCCTGCCGCATCCTCCGGGGACAGGCTCATCCCTGGGGGCAAGGCACCACCCCGGGGACAGGCACCACCCGGGGGACAGGGAAGTCCCAGAGAACAG
>CAZDYB010000379.1:0-4945 GCA_964509045.1 uncultured Akkermansia sp. | reverse complement strand
CCTGTTAGATGACTCGCCTAATTTGAGATTAGACAGCATCGCCGGACACCGTTGTATTCCGGTCGCCTCCGGAAACGATTCCGCGAGGCCATCCTGCTCAAACTCCGCCAGACCCTCCCCGACACCGACGACCCCGAGGACGAACTCCGCTACCTCATCGAGGTCCTTTCTCAGGCGTGATCTGGCCTTTGGACAGCCACCAGGGATTCCGACTGGTAGACGGACCCGTTGTTGCCAAAACCTGCTTGTCAGCCCATCGATTCAGCCTCACTTAGCTAATTGTGATCACCGTCAACATGCACGAGGCCAAGAGTCGGTTGTCCGAACTCGTCAAGGCGGTCGAAGAAGGCAACGAAACCGTGATCCTTCAACGTCGCGGAACACCGGTCGCCGAGCTTCGCCGATACCAACCCGCTCACCCGAAGAAGGTCGACCGTCTGAAGCCTCACCCTCAATTGAAGGTGACTTTCGCACCGGACTACCAACCCACGGAATCCTTGCAGTCGGATGAGTTGGCCGATTGGATGCGATGACCCTCCTGCCGCTGGAACTCGGGCCCGCTGCCACGGCCGGAACCCTTCCTTGGATCCACTCGGATCCATTCGATCGCATCCTCGTCGCCACAGCCCGCCTTCATTCCCTCCCGATCATCACTGCCGACGAGACCATCGCCAAATACCCAGGCATCCGGACCCTTTGGTGATCTGGATTGGGAACCGAATGTGGAAGGTGGGCCCGCACCCCGGGCATGGCTGCGAAGCCGCCTTCCCACGACAAACACTTCGTCGCAACCCCTTTCAGGTGACCCCGTACTCGAACTCGTCCTCAGCCCAAAGGGCGGTACTCGTACTCGAACCCCACGAATTGCGTATTCCGACGCATAAAACAGGCAATGGGGTCGTGTCTAAACAGACTACATTTGGCTGGCGCATTGCCTTCCCGGGCGGGGGGGTGCCCTGGCTGCTTCAATTGTCAACAATTGAGTCCGCTGACGAAGTGGATCAGGCTTCTTCCCGGATGCCATTTCCCACCGGCATGGGCTAGGCTCCGCCCATGCGACTGCGCCATGGCCTCCTGATGGTCCTCTGCTCGACGCTCTTCCTCGGGCTCCACGCCGAGTCCCCACGCGGTTACTACCGCTTCCCCGCCCTCCACGGCGACACCATCGTCTTCACCGCCGAGGGCGATCTCTGGCGCGTGCCCGTGGCCGGAGGCGTCGCCCAGCGCCTGACCACCCATCCCGGGTCCGAGACCGACGCGGCCATCTCGCCGGACGGCCGCCAACTCGCCTTCAGCGCGTCCTACGAGGGCCCGACCGAGGTCTACGGGATGCCCATCGAGGGCGGGGTCCCCAAGCGCCTGACCTTTCATGGCACCACCGCCCGGGTCGAGGGATGGACCCCGGATGCCCGGGTCCTCTACGAGACGGGCGCCCATGCCGGCCTTCCCGGAACCCAACTCGCCACCGTTCATCCCGAAACCGGCGAACGCCGCCTGCTGCCCCTCGCCCAGGCGAGCCAGGGCGTGTTCGAACCCGGCGGACGCCTCTTCTTCACCCGTCTCGCCGAACAAAGCAGCCGCACCAAGCGCTATCGGGGTGGCACCGTCCAGAACCTCTGGTCGTTTGCCGACGGCGACCCGGACGCCGCTCCCCTGACGGCGGACTTCAAGGGCGCCAGCCGGGAGCCCATGTGGTGGAACGGCCGGGTCCATTTCATGAGCGATCGCGACGGCATCATGAACCTGTGGTCGATGAAGCCGGACGGCTCCGACCTCAAGCAACACACGACCCATCGCGAACAGGACGCAAAGTCCCCCTCCCTCCACGACGGCCGCGTCGTGTACCAGCACGGGGCCGACCTGCGCCTGCACGACATCGCCAGCGGCCGGGACACCCTCCTCGACATCCGTCTCGCCTCCGACTTCGACCAGCAACGGGAACGATGGGTGAAGGACCCGATGGAGTACCTCACGGCCATCAGCATTTCTCCCAAGGGCGATCGCGTCGCGCTGACCGCCCGCGGACAGGTCTTTGTCGCCCCGTTTGGCCAGGGTCGCCTGGTCGAGGTTCCGCGGCGGACGGAGGTCCGATACCGCAGCGCCCGTTTCATGCCTGACGGCAAGACCCTGCTCGCGCTCACCGACGAGTCCGGCGAACTCGAGTTCTGCACGCTCCCCGCCAACGGCGTCGGCCCCGTCACGGCCCTGACCACCAACGGAACGGTGTTCCGCTTCCCCGGCGTGCCCTCGCCCGATGGGAAGCACATCGCGTGGACCGACAAGGATCGCCGTTCATGGGTCCATGAGATCGAGACGCGCAAGACCACCCGGATCGGGAACGCGCCCTGGGATGCCGCGAATGACTTCACATGGTCGCCCGACAGCAAGTGGCTCGCGTTCGCCGATTCGGGGTCAAACAAGGTCCAGGTCATCCGGCTCTATCGACTCTCCGACGCCACCCTCACCACCGTGACCAGCGACCGGGTCGACAGCCACAGCCCGGCCTGGTCGCCGGATGGGAAATGGCTTTATTTCCTGAGCGAACGCGAACTCCGCTCCCTCGTCCAAGGCCCGGGGGGAACGCGCCAGCCCGATCCCTACTTCACCGAGACCACCCGCATCTATGCGCTCGCCCTGGCGCCTGACACCGAATGGCCATTCCGACCCGCGGATGAACTCCAACCGGATCCCGGCGATGCCAAGAAGGAGGCCGAGAAGCCGGCCAAGCCTGCCAGGGCGGAGAAGGAAAAGGAGGCCGAGGACGTGCCCAAGCCGGATGGCACGGGTCCCAAGGGTGCAACCGCCTCCGTCGTCACCACCAACGCTCCGGCGGGCGACGCCAAGCCCGTGACCATCGATCTCGCCGGGCTCCCGGGCCGCCTGTACGAGGTGCCCGTTCCCGCCGGCAACTACTACGACCTCCTCGTCACGGCGAAGCATCTCCTTTGGGTCGCAGGCGACGTGGGCCATCGCCCGAAGTTCCATCTCAGGCAGCTTGAGATCACGCGCAAGGACCCGAAGCCCAAGACCCTCGCCGAGGACATCACCGGCCACGAGCCCACCCCCGACGGGAAGAAGCTGCTCATCCGGAAGGCGAACGCGTTCCACGTGATCGCCTCGGATGCCGCCGCGCCGGCAAAGCTGGACGAGAAGCTGGACCTATCGAACTGGACCTTTCCCCTCACACCCCGCGAGGAGTGGCGCCAGATCTACACCGAGTCCTGGCGCATGATGCGCGACTACTTCTACGACCGCGGCATGCACGGCCTCGACTGGAAGGCCATGCACACCAAATACCGCCCGCTCGTGGACCGTGTGAGCGACCGCGAGGAACTCAACGACGTCATCGCCTCCCTGGTGGCCGAACTGTCCGCCCTCCACATCATGGTCCGGTTCGGCGACGAACGGACCGGGCCGGACAAGGTCGCCGGCGCATCGCTGGGGGCCGAGTGGGAGCGCGACGACGCGGCCGGAGGCTGGCGCCTCCGCCACATCCACCGGGCCGACCCCGACTACCCGGCGCGCCTTTCGCCACTGGCACGGCCGGGAGTCGATCTCAAGCCGGGCGACCTGATCACCTCGATCAACGGCCGCCCGACGGCGGGCCTGGCCGATCCGGAGGCACTGCTCCGCAACCAGGCCGGCCGCCAGGTCCTGCTCGAGATCAAGCCGGCCGACGCCACCACCAACCGGTCCGTGGTGGTCGAACCCATCACCATCGCCGCCGCAGCCAACCTCCGCTACGGCGAATGGGAACTCACCCGGCGCGAGATGGCCGAGAAGCTCGGCGAAGGACGCATCGGTTACGTCCATCTCCGTGCCATGGGCGCGGGCGACATCGCGCAATGGACCCGCGACTACTTCCCGGTTTTCAACCGGCAGGGCCTCATCATCGATGTCCGGCACAATAGCGGAGGCAACATCGACGCCTGGATCCTCGGCAAGCTGCTCCGGAAGGCGTGGTTCTTCTGGCAACCGCGCGTGGGCGACCCGAGATGGAACATGCATCACGCCTTCCGGGGCCACCTGGTGGTGCTCTGCAACGAGCGCACCGCCAGCGACGGCGAGGCCTTCACCGAGGGCTTCCGGCGGCTCGGTCTCGGCAAGGTCATCGGCACCCGCACCTGGGGCGGTGAGATCTGGCTGGGGGCCCAGCGCTGGCTGGTGGACAGCGGCATGGCCACCGCCGCCGAGACCGGCGTGTACGGACCGGAGGGCGAGTGGCTCATCGAGGGCCACGGCGTCGATCCCGACATCGTCGTGGACAACCTGCCGCATGAGACCTTCAAGGGCCGGGACGCCCAGCTTGAAGCCGCGGTGAAACACCTCCAGGACCTGATCGCGAAGGATCCGCGCCCCGTCCCGCCCGCGCCGAAGTACCCGGACAAGTCGTTCAAGCCCTGAGCCCATGCCCTGGACCTGCCTGGTGATTGCCGGCCTGCTTGAGATCGGGTGGGCGGTCGGCCTGAAATACACCCACGGCTTCACCCGGCTTTGGCCCAGCGTCGCCACCCTGTGCGCCATGGCCGCCAGCTTCGGCCTGCTCTCCGCCGCCCTCCGCACCATCCCGGTCGGCACCGGCTACGCCGTCTGGACCGGGATCGGCGCGGCCGGAACCACCGTCGTCGGGATGCTCTTCCTCGGCGAATCGCGCGAGGTTCTCCGGATCCTCTGCCTCGTGCTCATCGTCGCCGGGAGCGCGTGACGGAGGAAGGAGAGGTTGGGAGCGGGAAGGACGTGCGCGGGCCGCAGGGCGGTGGCGAGCCAAGAGGGATGAGGAGCGTCGCCGCGAATTGCGCCAGAACGTTTGTTGCCGGCGAGGATGGCGTGTGGAGGGGGTGGGAGGGTCGTTGCGCCAAAAGGGCTGTTACCGTCGCTGGGATGGACATGACGATGAGTTCTGGGACGCGACAGGAGGTGTTGAAGAAGCTGCGGAGGCGCTACC
>CAZDYB010000378.1:0-4975 GCA_964509045.1 uncultured Akkermansia sp. | reverse complement strand
AACCGTGAGGGCGACAACAAAGGAGGCGAAGAGGGAAAAGACCACGGCCTGAGCCAGTGCGCTGAACAGGAAGCGGCTGACACCATAGAGGAATACGACGGGGAAGAAGACGACAGCGGTGGTCAGGGTGGACGCGAGGACGGGAAGGGCCATTTCCTGAGCTCCCAGCTCTGCGGCCTCCCGAGGTGGGTGACCCAGTTCGAGACGGCGGTAGATGCTTTCGAGGACGACAACCGAATTGTTGATCAGTCGGGAAAACGCGAGTGCGAATCCGCCCAGCACCATCGAATTGATGGAGTGGTCGCCAAGCCCCAGGGCCAGGAAAGCGGCCAGTACCGAGATGGGGATCGAGAGGAAGACGGCCAGCGTGCCGCGCATGCTCCGGAAGAAGAGGAGGAGCATTCCTCCGGTGAGCACGAGCCCGATGATCCCGACCATGGCCAGGTTCTTGATCGCGCGTTTGACGAACAGGGATTGATCGAACACGACGTTCCGCACCAGTTGATCGGGAACATCCAGCAAGTTGGCGACGGCGTCCTTGACCCCGTTGACCACGGCGATGGTGCTGCCGCCCTGCTTGAGGACTGGGAGGTAAACGGAGCGTTGGCCGTCCACGCGCACCACGTTGTTCTGGAGTTGGGAGGCATCCCGGGCTTCCCCAATGTCCCCGACAAGGACCGACGAGCGACCGCGGGTTTTCAGTGGGAGACGGTTGACGTCGGCGATGTCCCGGAGTTGGCTGTTTGCATAGATGTTGTAGTTGAGGTTGCCGATGCGGACGTCCCCTGCAGGAAGGATGAGGTTCGAGTCGTTTACGGATCGGACGACGTCCAACACGCTCAGGTTGTTGGCTTCCAGCTTGAGGGGGTCAACGTAGACCATGATCTGCCGGTAGCGGCCGCCGAAGGGTTGCGGAACGGAGGCGCCCGAGACGCTGGCAACCTGATTGCGCACGGCGTACTGGCCGATGTCGCGCAGCTGTGTTTCGTCCATCCCCTCGCCCTTGAGGGTGATCAGACAGACGGGAAGGCTGGAGGCGTCAAATTTGAGGACCACGGGCGGCAAGGTGCCGGGTGGCAGGCGGCGCAGGTTCGCGGTGGCGAGGTTGGCGATGGTGCTGACGGCGGTGTCCGGGTTGGTGCCCGGTTGAAAGTAGATCTTGATGAGGCTGACGCCGGGCAGGGAGCGGCTTTCGATATGGTCCACCCCGGAGGCGAGGGTAAAGAAACGTTCGAAGCGCCCCGTGATGGAGTTCTCAATCTGCTCGGGGGGCATCCCGGAGTAGAAGGTGGCGACCACCACCACCGGGATGCGGATGGAGGGAAAGAGATCGACGGGCAGGCGCAGCAGGCTGGTTACACCCACCACACACACGATCAGGCTCACCACGATGGTGAGGTACGGAAAGCGCAGGGCGAAACGTGTCATGCGTCAGGAAAAACACCGCGTACTGCGTCGCGAAGCAGGCGGAGGTCGAAGGTTCCGGTCTGGCAGAACTCGATCACGCGATTTTCGAGTTCCTGTTGCTGGCGTGCAACCTCGGGGATCCGGGTCGCGATCCCGAGCGGAACGTTCAACACGCCGTGACGATCCGCATGCAGGAGGTCCCCGGGTTGGATCCGGAGACCGCCGACTTCCACTGGGCGACCGAAATCCACGATGTGGGCGTATCCGTGGGAGACCGCGGGGTTGGCCGCGAACATCTGGAATCCGGCGGCATGGATTCCAGGAAGGTCATGGGCAGCGCCATTGGTGATGGCTCCCACACATCCCAGTGCCTTGAGGACGTGTGCGTGGACCTCGCCGATGAAGGAGGCATTTCCCGGATGGGGCGTGACGTCCTCGATGACGACGATGCGGGGAGTCGGCGCTGCGATGAGTGAGTGCCACCAATCGGTTCGCTCCGGTGCCACGTGGCCGTCGATGGGAGGGCCTGAGCAGCTGATCCGGACGGTGACTGCGTATCCGACGAGCGGTGGGTTGTCTGGAAAGAGGCTCCGGATGGAGGCGTCGGTAAAACCCGTGTTCCGGAGTCGTACGTTGAAGGTCTCGATGGCGTTGGAGACGGTACAGGTATCGAGTTGCCGGAGGGCCTCGAGTTCGGAATCACCGAGCAAGGGGGGCGGTGGGTTCATGGCATGGTCTCCGGGGTGACGGTCTTGGGGAGGACTTTCTGGCCAGGGCGGACCTGACTTCGGCTGCCGATGAGAACGAGTTCCCCCTCGGCGAGACCCGAGAGGATTTCTGCCTGCGTGGCTGATTCGAGACCGAGAACGACTGGTCGTTCGGCAATGGTTTGATCCTGCTGCACCACGTAGATGGTGGGGCTCTTGCCGCGCGAAATGCAGGTGAGAGGAGCGGTTACCACGTTGGAGTGTGAAACCACGCGGATGGCGACGGTTGCGGACATTCCGGGATACCACACTCCCTCGGGGTTCGGGATGTCGATCTGCGCTTCCATGGTGCGTGTGGCGGCCTCGACCTCGCGGGTGATGCGGGCGACACTGGCCTTGATCGGTTTGTCATCCGAAGCCGGCGTGACGATCACCGGCGCGCCGACGCGGACCTTGCTGACGGAGGAGGCGGCCACGGGGAAGTGGAGGCGGAGGTTGCGTTCGTCCACAAGGCGGACGAGCGGAACGGCTGGACCGCTGGGGGAGAGACCACCACGGATCAGGTCTCCAGCGTCGGCATAGCGTTTGGCGATGATTCCTGGAAAGGGAGCGACGATCTTTGTCGCCTCCAATCGGGCCGCAAGGCGTGCGACGTCGGCCTCGGAAGCCGCGGCCTGATCGCGGGCGGAATCTATCTGGAGCTTGGCTGCGGCCTGGCCGTTGAGGGCGGAATCGAGAGTGGCTTGGGCGGACACACGTTGGGCATCAGCGATCTGGGCCTTCGTCCTCGCGGAATCCACATCCTGTTGGGCGACGAGACCCGGACGTTCCCTGGCGACGCTGGCAATGCGGTCTGACGTGGCCTTGGCGTCCGCGAGTTGGAGGTCCCAACGCTTGAGTTCGGAAGTGGCGCGCAGGACGTCCTGCGCGGCACGGTTGGCGTCTTCCTGGGCCTTGCGAACATCGTTGACGGCGCGTTGGGCGAGGGCGCGTGCGCGCGTGATGTCCTCGGCCAGTTCAGGGACTTCCAGTTGCGCGAGTACCTGCCCTTGGGTGACACGGTCGCCGACATCGACGTCGATGCTCCTCACGAATCCGGCGACACGGGCGTGGAGGTCAACGTCTTGAAACGGGCGGAATTCGCCCTGAAAAACGACTTCCTGAAAGATGTCACCGCGTTTGGCGGCGACCACGGCGACGGTAGGTACGGACGCGTTCCCCGGCGATTTCGAGTCTTCCGGTTTGGCTGGGCCACACCCGGCAGCGGCCAGCAACGACGTGGCCAGACAGAGCGGGTTGAGCCACCTGCAATGTCCGGTGGAGGAACCCTTTCCATGATTGAAATCGAAGCCCATTGAGGTCTGCTTATGTCCGCGATTTGAGGGCTCCACGCGAGTCCAATGTACGTGTGCGGATCAATTTTTCTGCGCTCCCCCCCAAATAGAGGATTATGGGAACCGGACCGCACCAGGCCGCAGCCGGAGGAAAGGGGAAAGGGGTCAGTCCTCATTTTTGACACCACCGGGAGTGCCTTGGGGTTCTGATTCCTGGGTTTGACGCTGTCCCTTGCGGGTTTGAGACGCCGGTCCGGGTCATGGCGGAGGATCAGTTCCTGCCGATCTCCGCGAATCGTCACCGGGTCCATCGCGTCCTCGAATCCGATCCGCAGACTGCGTGGCATGGGTGCAGGCGGCTCGAAACCCGGGTGCGGTGTATCAATAGTGAGGACTGACCCCCAACCCTGAATTTGCCAAAGCACTTCATGAATGCGCTCCGATCCCTGTCACCATTGCGGAATTGCATCGTGACACTCCGGTGCGATCGGCTTATCGAATGCGGCGTGCGTCGCCTTCTCCCACTCCTCCCCACGATGCTGGCTGCGCTGGCGTTCGGGTCGGCATCCGCGGCTCCACCTGCGGCGGAGCAGCTGCTCAGGCTGGAGCGTCCGCTGATCATAGCCCATCGGGGGTATTCGTCTGCCGCACCTGAAAACACGCTGCCGGCGTTCCAACTGGGAGTGACCACGGGGAGTGACCTGGTGGAGTTGGATTATCATCATTCGCGGGATGGGGTGTTGACGGTGATCCATGACCACACGCTGGACCGCACCACGGATGCCAACCGGCGCTGGGGAGGGTCCAATCTCCTGGTCGCGAACTTCCTCTTCGACCGTATCCGGGAACTTGACGCCTCGTCCTGGCGCGGATCGAACCAGCCGCCGTCGGTGATCCCGCGTCTGGAGGAAGCGCTGGACGTGATCCAGAGAGGGTCGGTGACCCTGATCGAACGGAAGGCGGGAGGGGCGGCGGACTGCGTGGATCTGATCCGACGCAAGAAGCTGTTGAACGAGGTGGTGGTGCAGGCTTTCGACTGGCAATACCTTGAAGATTACCACCGGCTGGAGCCGGACCAGATTCTTGGCGCATTGGGGCCGTGGAACCAGTTCCGAGGGGAGAAGCTGTCCGACGAGGAGAAGAACCTCGCTCCGCGTTGGATCAACGAGGCGCGGCGCATCGGGGCGTCGGCCATCGTCTGGAACCGGCAGGTGGATGCAGCGGCGATCCGGCATGCGCACGGGATCGGCATGAAGGTGTGGGTGTACACGATTGATGATCCGGCGTTGATGCGTTCGCTGCTGGACATGGGGGTGGATGGAATCATCACCAACAATCCGGGCCTGGCCTGGCGGGTGTGTGCCGAGAGGAGCTTGCGGCCTTGATGGAATCGTGATGAAGCCGCTGATCCTGCTGCTGACCTGGATGATCCTGGGCATGGGCCAGGGTTCACCGGTGTTGTTGGCGGAGGGGGTTGAGGCGGCCCGGAATTGGTGGGCGTTCCAACCGGTGCTCCGACCGCAACCG